>CALJCU010000472.1 GCA_938023885.1 uncultured Prevotella sp.
TGTTCTCCTTGAGCACGCGCTTGAGCAGAGCATCCGGATAAGTGAGCTGGCCAACCTTCCCCTCGACATACTTGCGGAGATCCTGCAGGAAGCGGAAGTCCTCGTCAGTAGCAAGCTGCTTCCTGACACCCTCACGGATCTTTTCACGGAAATCCTTCTCGTCCTTCACCTTGTCCTTGCCGAAGACCTCATCGAAGAGCTCCTGATCCACAGCGTGCTTCTCGAAGTGCTGCACCTCAGTGATCTGATAGCTGAAGTCGCCCTGATACCGGTCACGCTTGTCGCGGTCCACGCGGAGCAGCGTAGCAACCTCTGCACCACCGTCGTAAGCCCTGTAAGGATTGAAGGTGATGATATCACCGGCCCTGGCGCCCTCGAAGAGCTTCTTCTGGTCGTCGTTCTTGAGATACTGCGGCATGACCGCAGCGCCTTCCACCTCGACGCCACCTTCCTTGGTGTTGCCGTCAGCGTCGAGCTCGCGGAGATCACCTTTCAGTACGTCGCCCTCCTTGTACTCGTCAGCCTTCTGATAGCTGCCGAACCGGGAGGCGAAGCCCTCTACCTGCTGGTCAATGAGCTTGTCGTCAACAGTAATGTCGTAATAATCGACAGCGTCCTTGTCGCTGAGTTCGATATCAAACTCAGGCGCTACGGCGATATCGAACATGAAGGTGTAGGGAGCTTCCTTCTCCAAGTCGACGGGCTCCTGCTTCTCAGATCCCATCGGCATGCCGAGCATACTGATCTTGTTGTCGGCAATATACTTGTTCACCTCATCGGAGAGCTTGTGGTTCACCACGTCCATCTTCACAGCGTTGCCATACTGACGGCGGATGAGGCCCATAGGAACCATACCCGGACGGAAGCCAGGCATGTTGGCGCGCCTGCGATAGTTCTTCAACTCCTTTTCCACATCGTTCTTGTAGTCGTCCTCCTCGATAGTGACGGTCAGAAGACCATTGATCTTATCAGGGCAATCGAATGATACTTTCATTTATATTCTTTGTTTTATCGTTATTTTATGCCTCTTATAGACTGTGCGTTGTGCAGCCGGGTACGCAATGGAATGCAAAGTTAGTGCTAATTAACGAAAGCGCCTAATATATAAGGAATAAAATTTGTTTTTTTAACGGGAGCACAGCGATTCCTACTTTATTGCCGCCAGTACCTGCGCTGCAAAGCTCTTCATGCCTTTCACTGTCGGGTGCCCGTTCATCTTGTCGATATCGTGCAGTTTGATGAGCTTCACATTATAATGCTTGCAGATCGTTTCAACGCTCTTGTTGACAGAGTCCTTGAGCTCACTGTTGAGAATGAAGTAAAGCTCCACATTGGGATAATGCTTGAGGAGATTGTCGAACATCTTTGCCATGGCCGGGCGGAAATAATAGAGGTCGCCACGCTTCCAGTCCTTATATTTATACTCTCCCATCTGAACATTGACCCAATTGTCGTTAGTACCTCCGCAGATAAGGATAATATCGGGATTGCCAAGACGGCCCAATATGGCAGAGCGCGTGACGAAACTCTCGCTGGTATAGTCACTGTCGTCATAACCCGCATTGCAGATCGTAGAGCCTGACCAGGCATCGTTGACACCGAGCTTATAGCCGTCTTCCTTGATGACCTGCCACCACCATGTCTGCTCCACGCTGGTTACGTCGGTACTTTTCTGTGGTGTTGCCTTATACCATACCGCGTTCTCCTTCAGGATAAAGCCCTCAAAAGTAGAATAAGAGTCGCCAAAGATTGCTACCGTCGGTTTGATTTGCGCTAACGCCGGCATGGTCAGTGTCAGCGCGAGAAAGAGCAATAAGAGCGTTTTCTTCATCATTGTTTTTATGCTTAAAAGATAATCAGTATTTGCAAGTGCAAATTTAATGCATATCGGCGAGAAAAGGTAATTCTAATGGTTTTAATATTATTCCGGTTTTCGGATTGGTACCATTAAACCGCTTATCATAGAACAAATGTCGCTTTCACGCAGAGCCGCTGTGTTTTTGGAGAAGTCGGGCAAGAAGCGACGAGGAATATCGCGCTTTACGAAAGGCAAGTTGCCGTGTAGTCGAGAGGCTCACCAGGATAGTTGATGACCCCACCCTTCAATAATATGCATGGGTGTTTGCGATACATTGAGTTCATATATTTTCTGGGCAGAGGCCGCATCTCATGATAAGTCTGTTCTCATCGGCTGACGTTCGACAAACAATCAGCTGACGTTCGACAAACAATCGGCTGGCGTTCGACGAACAGTTGTTTGGCGTTCGACGGAAGACTACCATTCAATGTCGTTGGACTGTCTTTCAGCCTCATCGGCATCGTCTAAGAAGTTGAACATAGACTTCTTGCCGAGTGCAGGGCTGTCTATATAATTGTTGTTGCGCTTATAACATAAAAGGTGTGCCAAGATAGACTCTTGACACACCCTCATCAAATTTACTTTTCAGCAGGAGAGTCTGCTATTGTCGGCCAGTATGGGTTCTGATACAACACGCTCTCAGAGATCGTAGCATGATCAGGAGCCGTAAGGAGGAACTGACGTAGCGGCAGTGGCTCGAGATAGTGTGCCATGTGCCATGTCAGACCATTATAGAAGCTGTTATTTGCTTTAATTGTCTCATGAGGACGCAAGTACTCACTCAGGCTCTTGGAAGAGACATTGGCAGAAGACGATCCGTCACTTACCAAATTCTTATACCATTTTTCCATAGGCGTGTTCCAAAGGTGCATTCCCTCGACGTGTGCTGGCTTCGTCTTCAGCTGATCGTATGAACGCCAACGCTGCAGATCCATGCCACGAAGGCTCTCTGCGATAAGCTCTGAGCGGCGCTCCCGACGAATATTATACAGCACCTTGTCGGAAAGGAGCTGACCAGCGGTATATGCACCCCAGTCGCCGGTTTCCTTGATCATATCAGTAGCGGCGATAGTTGTCTGTGGATTCACGGCATCACCCCCAAAACCTGCCGCACGACGCACATCCTCCCAGTACTCGAGGATATGTCCGGAAGACAGACTTCCTGTTAGCATATATTTGGCCTCTATATAGTTCAACAGCGCCTCTGTAGCACGGAAGACGATGCAGGAGTTGTAGCTTCCACCGTTGGCAGTGAGCGAACGGTCTGAGGTCATACCTTTACGGATAGCATAACCTGTGATATAACCATCCTCAGAGTTAGTGTTTGTAATGGCAGGAACTGG
>CALJCU010000473.1 GCA_938023885.1 uncultured Prevotella sp.
TCCAGGATGTTTTCGCGATAGTCGGGCAAGGCACGGTGTGTCTTCTGATAAGCTGCAAGATGGGCCGACTCAGCCCATGAGGTCATTTCACAGAAATAGAAGACGCCGTCGACGATGTCTTTCATGAAGCGACCCTGACCTTCAGCGAGTTCTGCCATAAGCAAACTGCTGAACGCTGTAGTGTTACGGTTGTTAGGATCTTGCATCACAGCGCGGCTACCCGACTTCTCGTATTCCATGTATTGCGAAGCCTTAACAACCTCCCACTGATAACCCAGATATCTTTCTCCCTGATGAATAATGGCAGTTCGATGATCACCCAACAGTTGGTTCCACCCTTCCCTGTCCTTGTATGCCGGATAAGGAACCCATTTCTGATCCATCAACAACGAAGCCTTTATCTCGGCTGGTGTAGCTACGCGCTCAAGGATGTTGCGCTCCTCGTACGACCAGCCCAACAATGGAAGAAGCGAAAGAAAAAAGATAAACAGATACTTTTGCATATTAATTTTCCTTTATTATAACACTGTAAAAGAACCTTTCAGACGAATATCTTCTGAGGAGGCTCCTATCATGACATTGAAATCACCTGGTTCCACTACCCATTTGTTTTCAGCATTGTATAGCTGCAAGTCACGGGGATAAAGGGTAAAGGTAACGGTCTTTGTCTCGCCGGGCTCAAGACTGACGCGTTCAAATCCGCGAAGATTCTTCTCATAGGTAGTAACCGAGCTGACCACATCACGCGTATACAACTGTACAATCTCTGTTCCTTGCCGGTTCCCACTGTTTGTAATTTTGCAGCTGACAACAAGACTGTCACCCTGCTCTATCTTTTTGTTGGAAAGTTGAAGATCGCTATAGGTAAAAGTTGTATAGCTCAGACCATAGCCAAAAGGATAAAGAGCACCATTGGCACGAGTGGCATTCCCCTTTTCGCCTAACTTATGTCCCCCGTCTACCTGAGAATTGGGCTTACATGGGAAATTGAACGGTATTTGTCCCACACTCTTAGGTACTGTCACTGTAAGTTTCCCACTTGGATTATAGTCGCCCGCTAAGATGTCTGCCACAGCTATTCCTCCGTGAGCTCCGGGATACCATGCCTCAAGGATAGCTGGCAAGTTCTTCTGCGACCAGTTAACGGATAGAGGTCTACCGTTGATTAGAACGAGCACGACCGGTTTCCCTGTTGCCTGCAATGCTTTTAGCAGATCAAGCTGATGTCCGGGTAAATCAAGACTGGATCGGGACTTATTCTCACCGCATGTACGGATGCCACCTCCCATCACAGCAACGATAACATCACTGCTTTTGGCTACGTCTACTGCCTGCTGGATACTGTCCCGCTCTCCCTTCGTGAGCGGATAATCGATCAACTCGCTCTCCGGCCAGTGAGCATCCACCAGACTGCATCCTTTTGCATATCCAACAGTGATATTATATTTTGTGGCCTTTTCTTTAATTCCTTTCAATACAGACGTCACCTCTACTCCTAAAGGACCATAATGGGTAACAGCGTATGAAGTTTCGTCAGCATTAGGACCTACCACGGCTATGTTATGAAGTTTTGAGAAGTCTAATGGAAGTAGGTTGTTCTCGTTTTTCAACAAGACTATAGCTTCATGAGAAGCGCGAAGTGCCACCTCATTATGGGCCTTATTGTTCACCTCCTGGTCTGCAACTTTCAGATTTTCCTGATAAGGATGATCGAAAAGTCCAAGCATAAACTTTACGCGCAGCACATCTCTTACGCGGTCATCAAGAGTCTGCATCGAAATCTTGCCATCCTTGACATCTTTTCGCAAGGGAAGGACATAGCTGTCGGGGGAGCGAAAGGTGCATCGGACATTAAGCCCTGCATTAACCGTCTGGGCTACGGCATCCTCCATGTCCTTAGCAACATGATGTTTATAAAAGAGATACTCCACAGCTTCACTGTCGGAGACAATATAACCATGGAAGCCCAATTGTCCCCGCAACACGTCAGAGAGCCAATAGTGGCTTGCAGCCATAGGGAATCCATCATAGTCATTATAAGAGCACATGAGCCCCAGTAATTTTCCCTCTTTGATGACCCGTTTCCATGGGTAGAGATGGATATTTTGAATCTCACGGGGAGACATCTGCGGATCATCTCTGGCTTCTCCCTCCCGTGCTCCCTTATTGTTGCTGTAGGCTAAATAATGCTTGGCCGTAGAAGCTACTTGATAATTGGTCTGCATACCTTTCGTCATTTCCACACCAAGCTCTCCTACAAGGAAGGGACTTTCACCATAGCTCTCTTCGCATCTGCCCCAACGCTGGTCCCTGATAACATCAAGAATAGGAGCATATACGTTGGTGTAGCCAAGCAACCGCGCCTCACGACCAGTGATATATCCCACCTCATGAATGAGCTCGCGGTCCCACGTAGTACCAAGTCCAAGCTGTGTCGGAAAACATGTTGCCTCTCTGTTTTCCACTCCACGAATACCTTCATTGGTAAAATCAACGGGGATACCAAGCCGTGTATTCTCTATAAACCAGCGCTGTACCTCATTGAGAGCCCATGCATGCCGCGAGGCCGGCCAGCAGTAAGGGTCGTCCGAAGGTGGCATTCCCCATTGCTTGAAACCGTTAAGATGCTCATCGATGGCTCCCATACCATCTTTCCATATTTCCTGTTTCCATTCCGACGTGGGGAGATCATCTTTAAGGATGCGCCCATAGCCGTACAGCGTCACTAACTGACACGTCTTTTCCTCCACGGTCATTTGCCTGAGCAGATCATCAACACGCGCATTGATGCTTTCTCGTGGATTCTCATAAACATCCATCTGACCGTTCTTGTTAAAGTCTATCCATCCTTTATGATACATTTTGTTGTTAGGATGTCGATAGGTTGCCCCTATTCCCGGAAGTACCTTCTTTTGTTCAGCAGCCTGAACGCTTATTATGGGAACCAAGGAAACAATGGAGCATAGGAAAATACGCATGCAAAGCCGCATTCTTACTTTACACGTTCTATCACAACACATATAATACATTATTAATTTATAGATCATTTTATAGGTCTTGTTCTTTCTACAGAGCACAAAATTATGAAAAATATCCCAATGCTAAGTCAGAATAAGTGTAAAACATGTCCATTTCTGTACAAAGAAGAGCAAATGGATGATAGTCAAGGCCATAAAGGAAACGAAAACAAAGCAAGTGTACGAAATCGGACACTTTATGGATTATTTTGTACAAGAGGTTGA
>CALJCU010000474.1 GCA_938023885.1 uncultured Prevotella sp.
GGTGACGAGCATCTTGCCAGAGAACGGGGTTTGATGCAGAAGTTGAACATGAATAATTTTATTGTCCCTAACCTTATCTATGACAGCCATCGCACGGAGACGGCACGCAATGACCTGCTATCAAGTATCTCACCGGCAAGCGGAATGGTCATGGCCGGACAGAGGATAATCGGCCAGGGCGATATGGTCGACGAATACAACTACCGTGTGCTCAACTCTATGGCGAGAGAGATGGAGCGTCGCCAGGTAGGCAAGTCACAGATAACGCGTCACCTTGTAGGCAATGCTGTCTACGTTTTCTCGTTTGTCTTCCTCTTTACGCTCTACCTGTCCCTCTTCCGTCGTGACTATTTCTCCAAACCGCGCTGTGTGGCAATGCTCTATACGTTCATTGCCGCCTTCCCTGTCTGTGTCTCACTGATGATGGAGCACAATTATTTCAACTTCTCCGTCTATGTGCTGCCTTTTGCGCTGGGTCCTATCTTTGTGCGAATCTTCATGGATTCTCGCACAGCGTTCATCACCCATCTCGTCACGGTTCTTATCTCGGCCTGTGCACTGCGTTATCAGTTCGACTTCATCATCATCCAGACAGTGGCCGGCCTCGTGGCTATCTACTCACTGCGTGAAGTCTCGACGCGCTCACAGATCTTCCGTACAGCCTTGTGGGTCTTCATCGCTACTAGCGTAATCTATTTCGCGCTGAAACTCATGGAGAGTGGAGGCGACTTCCGCTTTGGCAACAGTATGTACTATCATTTCCTTATCAATGGTGTGCTGCTGCTCTTGGCCTACCCCCTGATGTTCGTCGTGGAGAAGACCTTTGGCTTCGTATCTGTGCTGACCCTCATCGAGTTGTCGGATACCAATAAAGGCTTGCTGCGAAAGCTCTCCGAGATTGCTCCCGGCACGTTCCAGCATTCTATCACCGTGGGAAACCTCGCCTCGGAGATAGCCAACAAGATTGGCGCCAAGGCTACCCTTGTGCGTACCGGCGCGCTTTATCACGATATTGGTAAGATGAAGAATCCCGCATTCTTCACGGAGAACCAGCAGGGGGGCATCAATCCGCACGACAACCTCACGGAGAAGGAGAGTGCGCGTATCATTATCGCTCATGTCACTGACGGTGTGAAGCTCGCGGAGGAATATAACCTCCCGGTGGTGATACGCGACTTTATCCTGACCCATCATGGTTGTGGTATGGTGAAGTATTTCTATATCAAGTATCAGAATGAACATCCCGATGAGGTCGTCGATAAGAGTATCTTCACTTATCCGGGTCCTAATCCCTCAACGCGTGAGCAGGCTATCCTGATGATGGCAGATACGTGTGAGGCTGCTTCTCACTCTCTGAAAGAATACACTGAGGAAAGTATTTCCAAACTCGTCAATCAGCTTGTCGACCAACAGGTCAAGGATGGACTGTTCAGTGAGTGTAAGATCACATTCTACGACATTGCTGTGGCCAAACAGGTCCTCATCGAGCGTCTGAAAGCCATCTATCACACGCGTATACAGTACCCGGACAAGATAGTCAGGAAATAGAGGCTGTTGCCATTGTTCATTCTCTGCCCCCTAATGGTCGGCAAACGGAAGAACTTAAATTGATTGAAAAGAAGAAAAAATGTGTGAAACTTATTTCTCCCATGCAAGATTATGATTATCTTTGTATTTACTGTAATATAGGTACATAATAAATAAAAGCAATGAGAAAACTAAGACTTTTAAGCTTATGTCTGCTTGTGGCAGCCTCAGCCTTTACATTTACCTCGTGCTTGAACAGCGACGATGACGACAACGGCTCCATGACTCCCGCAGAGCGTGCACAGTCTCTCCAAGTCGTTCGGGGCTCCTATAGCGGTAAGGTTTATGCGATGGGGAGGAATGTACAGAGCGGCAAGTCGTTAGCCACCGACAGTGCTGAAGTATCGTGGAGCATCGACACCGACTCGACGATGGCTTTCTACAATGTCCCCTCCCGTCTCCTGGCACAGTGCATCGATACCACCACGGCAGAGCACAAGGCTATCCGTGATGCGGTGGTTAAGCAAGCCCCGAGCAACATACGTTGCACCATCAGCTTCTACAAATACTATAAGGAGTGGCTTTCTTATCCGTTCTGTTTCA
>CALJCU010000475.1 GCA_938023885.1 uncultured Prevotella sp.
TGACCGGCAGATGCAGAAAGTCGTAAATAACCTCGTGTTGAATGCGCTCAAGCATACGCCTCAGGGCGGTACCGTGACCGTGTCGGTGAAAGAGGAACCTGACCGGCACGAGGCGTCGTTGTCGGTCTCCGATACCGGCAAAGGCATTCCGGAAAACGAGCTGAAGTGTGTCTTCGACCGTTTCTATCAGGTGCATGAGATAGAATCGTTGTCCGACATCGGCACGGGCATAGGTTTGAATCTGACGCAGGAGATCGTGAGGATGCATCATGGAGCCATCGATGTAGTTTCGACGGTGGGGAAGGGCACTTCATTCATCGTGACGCTCCCCACATCGCGCTCGGCTTTCAAGGACGATGAGATAGCGCCGGAAACGGATTCTCAGGCCCTTTCGGAGGCTGAAGCTACGGCTTCGGAGCTGGCACCTGCTGAGGACGACAATGCGTCGGCAACCGTCTCTGCCGCTGTTTCTGTAGATAATGTCACACCGTTGCAGGCTGATGGCGAGGGGGACAAGCCTTCGATTCTTATCGTGGAGGACAACGATGATATCCGCGAGCTTCTTGTCACGCTTTTCTCGCCTTTCTACCACGTGCTCACGGCAGTCGACGGAAAGGAGGGACTGGAGATGGTGCACGACGAAATGCCAGACCTTGTGCTCAGCGACGTGCTCATGCCCAACATGTCGGGCATAAAACTTTGCAAGGCCATCAAGCAAGACTTTTCCGTTTGCCATATTCCTGTGGTGCTGCTCACGGCGCGCACTGCGGCGGAACAGGCGCTCGAAGGCTTGAAGACCGGCGCTGACGACTATGTGACGAAACCGTTCAACAACGACCTGCTCGTCTCACGTTGCAACAACCTCATCAACACCCGGCGGCTGTTGCAACGTAAGTTCAGCGAGCATCCGCACATGAAGGCTGACCTGTTGGCTACCAACGTCCTCGACAAGCAGTTGTTGGAGCATGCCATGAGGATCATCGACCGGTTCTATACCGACTCATCGTTCACCGTCGACACCTTTGCCCGCGAGATTGGCATGTCACGTACGGCGCTCTTCACGAAGTGGAAGACGCTCACGGGACAGACACCTAAGAATTTTATCCTCAACCTGCGGCTCCGTAAGGCCGCGGTCATGCTGCGCAATCGCCCGGAAATGTCAATAGCGGACGTCAGCTATGCCAACGGCTTCACTTCTGCCCGCTATTTCTGCAAGTGTTTCAAGGATGTCTATAAGCAGACACCGACAGAGTTTAGGAATGCATCAAAATAATCGGAACCTTTTAGTGGCTTATCCGCTTTGCCCACGGGTCGTCGATCTCACACAGCAGTTGGTTCATTCGTTTGACCAGTGCATGATATTCCTCCGGGCGGCTCTCGGGATCGATATTGTGCATCTGGTAAGGGTCGTTGACATCGTCGAAGAACAACGTTTTCTTCACCTTCCATTGTTTGTCGATCCAAAAGGCGAGGGTGTAGTGGTCGGTCACGATGCCACGTGCTGAAGGGAAATAGTTTTTGACAGTGCCGTCGGCATTCTTCTCCCCGTCTATGTTCTGGATATAGAGTGCTGCATCAGGCCGTTGAACCTTGGCGTTGGGATTGAGGAAGAGTGACGAATAGTTTTTCCCTTGCACCGTTTCCGGAATGTTTCGGGAGAGTCCGGTAAGTCCGAGCATGGTAGGCATGATGTCGGGCGAGGAGAGCAGCAGGTTGTCGACGTGCGGCTTGATCTTACCCGGGTAGCGTACGATGAACGGGATGTTCATAGCCTCTACGTAAGGTGAGTTCTTGGGGTCGTCGGTACCTTGGCTGCACATGGTCTCACCGTGGTCGGAGGCAAAGACGACGATGGTGTTCTTGTCGAGTCCGGCACGTTTCAAGGCGTCTAGGATCATTCCGAAGGCGCGGTCCACACCCGAAACCGAGGCGAAGTAATAGGCCGCCGAAGCTGCTTTAGCCATGTGACGGTCGGCGTTGGGCCGGACGAGGAGCGAGTCGATGGGCTTGTCCTTGTAGAGTGCATAGTCCTCGGGCATGCAGTCGTTGAGCGACCGGTAAGGACTGTGGGGCGGGTTCATGCCCACCATGAGTAGGAACGGCTTGCTACCGTCGCGCTCCCCATGCTTGTTCTCGATGTAAGCCGAGGCAACCTTCGCCTCGTGTATCGGCGACCATTCGTGCGGCTCGTGCCGCTTGCCTTGCGTGTCCCAGTAGTGTGGGTTCTTGTGCACATCGTAGGTACCGTAGCTGTACCAGAAGTTGAAGCCGTGGCGCCGCTTGGGCTCCGTGTAGGCATCCCAGACAGGACGTTGTGCTTCCACATAGGTCCCCGGGTGCTGCGGGTTGTTCTTTTCAGGCCGGTCGGCATGCAGCTTGCCGATGTAGCCACAGTCGTAGCCGGCAGCGGCGAAGACATCGCTGATGACGGGAGTCGTCTCACGGATATAACTGAACGGCCGGCTTGAGTTGCAGTTCTCGGGCACGCCGCTCTTGTTGGGGTACATGCCCGTGAGGAGCGAGCCACGGTGAGGACTGCTCAGCGGAAAGTTGCTCATGGCCTGCGTGATGACCACGCTCTCGTGGGCAAAGGCGTTGAGGTGCGGTGTCACCGTGGGGTCGCCGCGGAAGCGCACGTGCGGGGCATAGGCGCTGTCCTGCCAGATTCCCAATGCACAGTTGCGGAACTGGTCAGGGAAGACATAAACCACGTTAGGCTTCTGGCCCCTGCTGCCGGCAAAGGCCGACGGAGCAAGAATCAAAAGTGAGGAAAAGAAATATAATCTTTGATTTCTTATCATGGATAATGAATCGAAAATGTTTAAGCTTCTCTTAACTGATGTTTACTATATTTTTTGCTATATAGCTCCCTTTGTTCTACGGAATAATGCTTCAAGGAAATAATAGTCGGCGTAGTTGAGGGGAGCATCGATCTCACTGCCATGCGGAATACTGCCTACCGAGTGCATGAGTAGGAAGTCACCGTTCTTTCCCAAGGGTGCCCGATAGGCATCGGAGGAGAGGGAGACAAGGATGCGGTCGGCCAACTTATCATAACCTTT
>CALJCU010000476.1 GCA_938023885.1 uncultured Prevotella sp.
AGGGTGGGATAGACTGAGTCGATGTCGTGGAAATGAACGATATAAGTCTTCTTCTTAAACACTTTCCATAACAGATAACTGGCTCCAAAGAGACCGACCACGATGAGGAAGATGATAAGGTGAGAATCGGAGAAGGCAGAGATGAACTGGGAGATAGGGTCGTCGGGCATGATGCGCGGCAGCATGGTCTTTTCGTGTGTCCATCCGAAGGCAGATGTGTCGTTGGCAAGTTGTACCCATACCGAGTCGATGGAGTCGGCGGGCACAATCTTAATATCAGCCACTGCGACATGGTCCCCTCTATAGACGCAGAACGAGTCGGTATTCATTCCCGCTACCTCCTCTTCCGGCATCTGCCGGAGCAAGACAAGAGAGTCGGCACGCACCACAAAGTTATAGTTGTTGGTATAGTGATGCGTCTGGAAGAACGACAACGAGTCGATGGTGCGCTCTGTGAGTGGATAGTTATGGTTGTGTTTGTGCACCGGGCGATGCTGATAACACGAAGTGAGCATCAGCACGAACATGGTGAACAACATGGGAAAGATATGTCGCAGTCGCATAAGCTATGCTATTATAAGCTATGTTGTTTTAGCTCAGGCCAACAATCTGTCCGTCGACGATGTCGATGCGGTTGGCCTGCGGGTCAGCGGGCAGACCGGGCATGCGAAGGATATTGCCGGCAATGGCAACTATCATGCCGGAGCCTGAATTGATGACAATGTCAGCCACGTCGAGATGGAAACCATCCGTTGGTCCATAGGCTTTCGGGTCAATGGAGAAACTGTACTGTGTCTTGGCGATGCAGACGGGCAGACGCCACAGCCCTAAGTCGTAGATATGTTTGATCTGGGCCTCGGCCTTGTGTGAGAAACTGATGGTGCCGGCACCATAGATGTTCTTGGCCACGGCGATGATTTTGTCTTTGATGTCGTCTTCATTGTTGTAGAGAAGTTTCAACTTAGGGCTGCCACCTTGTGCATCTTCGTCATCAATGGTCTTGACAACGGTGCCGGCCAGTTCCTCAGCGCCTTTGCCACCTTCCGCAAAGGCGTTGTTGACAGCAAAGGCCACACCGAGCTCTTGCCCGCAATGCTGACGTACAGCCTCAATCTCCTCATCCGTGTCTTCAGCGTAGCGGTTGAAGGCCACGACAATTTTCTGACCGAACCGGTGGATATTTTCCACATGTCTATCGAGGTTCCAGAAGCCCTGGCGGACAGCTTCAAGGTTTGGCTGTTTGATGTCAGCATAAGGAACACCGCCGTGCATCTTCAGTGCCTGAAGCGTCACGACAAGTACTGTCAGTGACGGCTGCAGACCGGCGGCACGGCATTTGATGTCGTAGAACTTTTCTGCGCCAAGGTCAGCGCCGAATCCAGCCTCCGTAACGGCGTAGTCACCGAGAGTCAGTGCTAACTTTGTTGCGACAACAGAGTTGCAACCGTGTGCAATGTTGGCGAATGGTCCGCAATGAACAATAGCGGGTGTACCTTCCGTGGTCTGTACGAGATTTGGTTTCAGTGCATCCTTGAGCAGTACGGCGACAGCGCCTTCCACCCCCATGTCGCGCACATAGAACGGCTTGTCCTGATAGTCGAAGCCTAAGAGGATATTGCCGATACGTTGCTTGAGGTCTTCCATACTTGTGGCAAAACACATGATGCCCATAATCTCCGAGGCCGGTGTGATGTCGAAGCCTGTCTGTGTGGGGATACCGTTGGTGAGCGGGCCGAGGCCTGTGATGATCTGTCGGAGCGAACGGTCATTGATATCAAACACGCGTTTCCACAGAATGGTCTTGAGACGGAAACCGTCCTTGGCATGCTGGTAGAGGTAGTTGTCGAGGAGGGCGGCAATCATGTTGTTGGCTGTCGTGATGGCATGGAAGTCACCGGTGAAATGGAGGTTTATCTTATCCATCGGCAGAACCTGTGCATAGCCACCTCCGCAGGCGCCGCCTTTCTGTCCGAAGCAAGGACCGAGAGATGGCTCACGCAGGGCCACGACGGCTTTCTTGCCGATACTGTTCAGACCAAGGGCCAGACCCACTGATACGGTAGTCTTGCCTATACCGGCTTTCGTAGGGGAGATGGCCGTGACAAGGATGAGGTGATGCTTCTTGATGCGCTCCTCGTCAATGGCCTTGAGTGATATCTTGGCGATGTAACGGCCATAGGGCTCTGTCATGCCTTGGTCAAGACCTAATTCCTCTGCAATGTTGTTGATAGGACGGAGTTTTGTCTCTTGCGCTATTTGTATGTCTGTTTTCATGAGGTATAAAAATGTTCTAAACGGATGGAGGGCGGGCGCAAGGCCCGTCCCTATTTGGGTCGGAGAATTTAGTCTCTGAAGAAGAGGTCTCTTGTGTAGACCTTTTGCTTCACGTCATCCAATGTCTTGTCATAGCGGTTGGCGACGATAGCCTGGGAGAGTTGCTTGAACTTCTCGAGGTCGTTGACGATATGCGATCCGAAGAAGGTAGAGCCATCTTTGAGCGTTGGCTCATAGATGATGACAGTGGCACCCTTGGCTTTGACACGTTTCATCACACCTTGGATGCTCGACTGACGGAAGTTGTCGGATTGTGACTTCATCGTCAGTCGGTAGACGCCGATGGTGCACGGATGCTCTCCTGCGGCATTGTATGCGTTTTGGTCGTTGTAACTGTAATAGCCGGCGCGGCGCAATATCTGGTCGGCAATGAAGTCCTTGCGTGTTCGGTTGCTCTCCACGATGGCCTGGATGAGATTCTCGGGCACATCTTTATAGTTGGCAAGGAGCTGCTTCGTGTCTTTCGGCAGGCAATAACCGCCATAACCAAAGGACGGATTGTAGAAAGCTCCTATGCGCGGGTCGAGACAGACACCGTCGATGATGTTCTTGCTCGACAGACCTTTCACCTCGGCGTAAGTGTCGAGTTCGTTGAAATAGCTCACACGCAGCGCCAGATAAGTGTTGGCAAAGAGCTTCACGGCCTCTGCCTCTGTCGTACCCATAAAAAGAGTAGGGATATCCTGTTTGATGGCACCTTGTTGTAGTAAGGCTGCAAAAGTATGAGCTGCCTTGTCGAGACGCGCATCTCCTTCGGGTCTCCCCACGATGATGCGGGAAGGATAAAGATTATCATAAAGCGCCTTCGACTCGCGAAGGAACTCCGGAGCGAAGATGATATTGTCCGAATGGTATTTCTCACGTACATGATCCGTATAGCCAACGGGGATGGTCGACTTGATGACTATGATAGCGGTGGGGTTGACACGCATGACAAGCTCGATGACTTCTTCTACATGAGAAGTATCAAAGAAGTTCTTCACACTGTCATAATTGGTTGGTGTGGCAATGACGACAAAGTTAGCCTTGCTGTAGGCTGACTCGCCATCTGTCGTGAACCCGATGTCGAGTGGTTTCTCCTTCAGGAACTTTTCAATGTAATCGTCCTGAATAGGCGACTGATGCTTCTTGAGCATCTCGATCTTCTCATCCACAATATCCACTGCTGTGACATGCTGCTGCTGGGCAAGCAGTGTGGCAATGCTCAGTCCGACGTAGCCTGTACCGGCTACCGCAATATTTAGTTTTTCTTGCATCAGGATTTTATTATAGGCAATAATTAGTTATTTGCATTTACAGTTGCGCTGACAGCCTCCTTCTTGAGTTTGTTGACTATCGCGTTGGCTTTTTGGTTGACATCGTTGATGTTGTCTTTCTTGTAATAACTCCTTGACACGCCATCACTGGAGAGCACAAGGGAGTCGTCATCAAGATAGTCGATAGAGCACGTATCGTTGTGAAGGTCAGCAACTTTTATCTGTCCATTCCTATTGAATTTCGGGGTGCCGCTTTCAATCATCAGTTCTCCATTCCATAAGTGCCATCCTGTGAAATAACCCAAGGCAGGATAGACGACGGGACTTTCTTCGGCAAGTGAGTTGTTGTCGTCAATATAACCGACGCTTTGTGCCTGCCAGTCAGGCTTGAGATAGAACCCGTATTCGCGGGGGATGAGATAGATGGCTTTCAGCGAATCGCTCATGTTGCTCATCATTGCTCTTTCTTGGCTGGTGCTCATGTTATCAGCATTACGCATCTTCGGCATTACGATGTAGCACCAGATACCCATGAGCTTGTCCATGTCGACAACGAGGTCTGCCTTTGTGGGGTCTTTCTTGTTAAGCATCACACACAGTCTGTCGCCAATCTGAATCTTTCCCAATATACGGCCTTTACGTTTGGCGTCTAAAATATTGTAGGTTACGGGATCTCCCATCGTTTCTGGCAACATCACCACAACTGTGTCATTGCAACCGTTGCAGGCAAGGCCGTAAATACCCTGATCTCCCTTAACCCGCTGAGTCAAGGCAGGAGTCTCTTCATCTTTGATCTCTTTTGTGTTGCATGAAGTCAGCGTGAGGGTCAGACAGAAGAGTACACTCAGAAAAATAAGTGATGCTCTCATTGTGTATTTTATTGATTTCTGCTTACAAAGTTAGTTATTAATTTCCATATAGGCAAATCTTTCTGCATATATTTATTGCAAAATATTCTAACTTACATTTAATTACATTTAGTTCGGCTTATGTTATTCAACACGTAGTTAAATTGTACAGTTGTAAATACATATCTCTTCTCAGCGACCAAAGAAGGACACGTAAGAGTGGGGCACTGGATTTTTCTGTGGATGAGCCACGCCAATCGCTAACCTTAAAACTTGCGTTAGACGTACATACTTTCGCCGAAAGATAGTACCTTTGCACTTATGAATCAGAAGGACAACATAAATATGTATAAGGGTCTGGCAGTTTACTTTCTACCAGAAGGTGTGCTGAATTACTTTGATATAGTAGCATTTGCTGAGGAGCCACCAAAGAAGAATGATGTTCTTTATTCGAGCGAACTTCACATATACCTAGACGAGAAGGACAATCGCTCTTCTGATATGAGGGATGCGGAAAGTAAAGGGTATACAGAAGACAAGCAGATTCTAGACTTTCCTGTCCGTGGACGCAAGGCTGTAATCCATATACGACGCAGGCGTTGGCTTATGCCGGACTGCTCATGTCAAGTAGTAGATTTGCACAAGAAGGCAGAAATAGCCAATATTGGCGAGTTTATCAAACAATTGCCATTACGGTATGGAACAAAGATCGGAAGTGATGGGCACGGACTCAGCTTAGGGCAAAAGCAGCGCATACTTATTGCACGAGCAATCTGTAAGAACCCGGATTACATTTTCCTTGATGAAGCAACCAATTCACTTGATGCCAACAACGAACATGATATAATGGAACATCTGGGCACATTCATAAAAGGCAGGACGGCTGTGATAATCGCGCATCGTCTAAGTACGGTTCGAACTGCTGATAACATTGTAGTCATCAAGCAGGGATCTATAGTGGAGCAAGGTACTCATGAAGAGCTTATTGCCAGGTATGGCATTTATTATTCTTTGGTTCGGAATCAATTATCGGTGTAGATTATGGTTTTAAAAAAGTAAAAAGAACGTGAAAATTTGGACGTAAACTAATAATAGTCTAACTTTGGGGTGACCATAACAGGCTATTATACTATAAAGGTATTTTCATTCGTGTTAAACGTTGCCTAATAAGCCGTCTGATAAACGGTAGGAATTATCCTTTTTTTGTAATGCTGCAAGAAGATTGATAATTTATTTTTCTTCAAAACCTTGCAGCAATTCAGAAAAAAGCAGTAACTTTGCAGTCTAAAGTGTGAAAAGGTCCATAGAAGGGTCCATGTTGGAGCAGTTTAAAATAGACTTGAAAGGCTTGGATGAAGGGAAGACATCTCTCCGTATGACTTTGGATGACAGTTTCTTTGAGGCTGTCAAGGCGCCTGTCGTGCATAGCGGCAGGCTTAACTGTGAAGTCACTGTAGACCGCAACGGCGATGTCTTCGATCTCGATTTTCACACCGAGGGTACAGTCACGATACCCTGTGACCGTTGCTTGGACGATATGGATCAACCTGTCGTCAGCGACTATCACCTCATGGCAAAGTTCGGAGAAGACTACTCAGAGGACGATGACCTCATCACGGTGCCGGAGAACGAAGGAATACTTGACACCTCGTGGTTCATCTATCAGTTTATAGAGCTCGCTGTCCCGCTCAGGCATGTGCATGAACCCGGGAAATGCAACCTTGCCATGATGAAGCTTCTGGAAGAGCATTCGGCCGCCCGAAGCGGTACCGGGGATGAGGGGGAACTTGTGGACTCCCGATGGGCAGCACTCTCAAAATTAAAAAACAATAATTAAAAAGTAATACTCAAAATGGCACATCCAAAAAGAAGACAGTCAAAGACTCGTACACTCAAGCGTAGAACTCATGATAAGGCAGTGGCTCCCACACTGGCAGTATGCCCTAACTGTGGTGCTTACTATGTATATCATACCGTATGCCCAACTTGCGGCTACTATCGCGGTAAGGTTGCTATTGTAAAAGAGGCTGCTGAATAATGGCTAAGGTCAACGCAGTGATTACCGGCGTTGGTGGATACGTGCCCGACTATATCCTCACCAATGAA
>CALJCU010000477.1 GCA_938023885.1 uncultured Prevotella sp.
ACTCGTGACCTCCTGCGTGACAGGCAGGCATTCTAACCAACTGAACTAACGCACCTTGGTGGCTTCATTCCCTTTTTGCGAGTGCAAAGATAGGCATATTTTTTTACTCCACAAAATTTTCCTCAAGCTTTTTGCAAAAAAAAATGCATCAGATAGACATTTATGTACTTATCACCAGCAAAGAGCCAGTCCTGAAGTTCTGCATCGCGCTTAAACCCCACCCCTTCAAAGAGCTTCACACACCAAAGATTGTCTACACTCACCAGGGCATAAAGCTGATGGATATGCAGGACGGCATGGGCATAATCCATCAGTTTCAACAAAGCGGCCTTCCCATACCCCCGGTCACGATACTGAGGTCTCACGACAATCCCCACTTCTGCACGCTGGTGCTGAGGATTGAAATTGCAGAGGTCTATCATCCCAATGAACTGCCGTTCACCATTCGTGATGATGAGCCTCACCTGCCTGTCCGTATAAATATCCCCCGTAGAATTGGCAATATACTCATGTAAGGTGAAACGTGAGTAAGGCATATTTGTACAGCTCACACCCCAGATATCCCGGTCATTCTCCACTTCATACAAGATATCGAGATCCTCAGGCTCCAGAGCCCTAAGAACAACAGAAGGTGCTTCCCCTTTCATCTCACGCTAATATTACTAGAACTGATGACATCACACTCCGTGATGATTTTGTTCTCTTCCGGATAATAAACAGCCATGGAAGCCTGATCGGCAAAATAATCATGCATGGCAGAAAACATATCTTTGTAAGTGAACGCTGAAGCGTCAAAGACGATATACGCTCTCTGTGCGCCCTTTCGCCTGCTCATAATTTCTGACATATTGCCAAGAGCAAGGGCATTAGCATCGTGGAACTCCGCCCATAGGCCTCTCTCTGCCGCCAGCCGCTGACAACGATTCAGATGGTCGGGACGAATCTGCATGACATAGAAAGAGTCGGTCGCATTCTCTTCAATAAATCCCATGCGCTTCCTGGCTCTCCTGAAAGCTACGGCACAAAGAGCCGTCCAGGCTTTGGCATTAACCGCAGCCTTCAACAACGGAAGGATGCTCCGATAAATGCCCTTATAATGCTTATTGCAGAAAATGAGCATGGCTTCATAGAAAACATGGACATAGCGAAAGCTCGACTTCTGCGTCGACTCCCCCTTGTAATGAAGGATGCGCAGCGGTAAATACCAGTTCTCCCACCCGTCTTTCAACAGGCGGTAACTCAAATCGATATCCTCGCCATACATAAAGAAATCCTCATCAAGTAATCCCACAGCCTCCAATGCCTCCCGTCTCAAAAGAAAAAACGCACCGCTCACCGTCTCTATCTTTCCCGGCTCACCCCACGGCAACCAACCCATATAGTAACGGCCAAGGCGATGATTTTGAGGAAAACGTGAGCACAGACCTGTAAACTTAAAAAAAGCCGTCATTGGCGTTGGCACGCCCCGCCGCGACTCCCTGGCATCTGTTCCGCAAGGATTCATCATCCTCACCCCACAGCTGCCGGCTCGCAAATTGCCGTCCATAAAGTGCAAGGCACGAGATATAGTGTCTTCTGCTACTATAGTGTCCGGATTGAGAAGGAGAACATACTGACCTTCACTTTGACGGACAGCCCGGTTGTTGCCACGCGCAAAACCCAGGTTATGGTTACTGCTTATGAACTTCACTTCAGGAAACAACGGCTGAAGGCACTCCACCGTTCCGTCATGGGAATGGTTATCAAACACGATCACCTCAGCATCGACTTCCCTCAACGATTTTCTCAATGAAAAGAGACACTGCCAGAGATAGTCCCTGGCATTATAACTGACTATAATAAC
>CALJCU010000478.1 GCA_938023885.1 uncultured Prevotella sp.
CACGGTGAAGTATTTGTGGTTGCCTTTGTTCTCGCTCTCATGGTGATAGCCGGCACGCAGCGAGAAGCGGTCATTATACATGTACTCCGCGCCAACGCTCCACTGCACCTCCTGCATCTCTTCCTTGAAGCCGCCGGGAGCATCACTGAAACTCTTGAAGATACCACCGATGCTCGACACATCGTAATAGTCTTTCTGCACACGCTTCTGATATTCTTCCGTCGTTTCCCCCTCTCTCTGCTTGGGATAGGTCGGTACAAGGAGCTTGTTGGCATCGATGGCAAAGCCGATGGCATTGTATTCGTCCAATGGATATTTCAAATAAGCGCCCAGGCGGAGGTTTGTGGGGATGAACTCACTGTTGTCGCTACCGCCAAACGTAATCTTACTGCCTATGTTGGAGATGTTCATTCCCAATCCCAACTGGCACTCATGCTCACTGATAATCGGATTGCTCTGGTAATACAACGCGAGGTCAGCCGCAAAAGCAGAGCCGGGAGACGAGTCGCTCGTATAGTCGTAGGTCAAGTCGGAATAGATCCACCTCACGGCAGCGGCGATAGAAAACTTCTCACTGAGCATCAGCGAGTAAGCCACATCGAGCGACATCTCGTAAGGGTTGATGGTCATTGCCGGATCGCTCGACGAAGATGTGATGCCCTTATCGGTCATCGACACCTCTCCCAACGAAAAATATCTCAGAGATCCGGACACAGCAGAATACTCACCGATACGATAATAACCTGCCACATAACCGAGATTGATATCGTTGACAAGTTGACGGAGCCACGGAGTAAAGTTGATTGCCACACCGGCCCTGCTGATAGCGAACGGGTACTTCGCCGGGTTCCAGTACTGTGAGTTGACATCGGCCTCCGTTGCCGCGCCCACATCACCCATACCGCCAGATCTTGCATCAGGTGCAATGGTCTGCGAGGTCACCGACGCATTGACGGGATTGAACATATCTGCCTTCTCCTGTGCCACGATATTCAAGGCGGGCAAGAGCATGAGGCAGGTCAAGAAAAATCTGATATTGAATTTCATACTCGAATTAGAACGTGTAATATTACAACGCTGCTATGGCTCAATTATTGTTGATGACAACCAGTTTCTTCGCCTTCGATGCCACGGCACTGCCATCGGCCGACATTCTCACACGATAGAGATACACGCCGGTCTGTAGCCGTTGCCCGTTGCTCTGCACTAAATCCCAGTTCACTGTGTAAGATCCTGTCTGCGTTCCGCTCTCTGAGCAGGTCCAGAGCTGACGACCGCTCATGTCGAACACATCAATAGTGATGTCCACTGCACAACCAGCAAGACTGTGACTGATGATGAATGTCGTGCTTGTGGAGGCCGGGTTTCTGGTCACATCAACACTGTAGATAGTAGGCGACAGTGACTTGACGACATTAAATGCCAGTTGTGCCGTAGAACTGTTGTTCATCGTATCCCAAGCACGGAAGAGCAACGAATGAGAGCCGGGCTCCAACTCGGGTATATTATAATAGGTACTTCCGCTCGTATACGAGCCAAAGTCATAGGCGAAGTTATCATTGAGGCCGTAGGTTTTGGCTGCATCGCCGTCAATGATCAGTTCAAGATTGTGCCCCACT
>CALJCU010000479.1 GCA_938023885.1 uncultured Prevotella sp.
AAGAGCGTCACCATCGGTAACCTCACGGATGCTTATAATAAAGCAGCACGCGGCAATGGTTTCAATGAGGAATTCGTTATTGATGAGACGACACGTGCGCTGATAGAGAAATACGGAGATCTCTGTGATGATCTTCATACCGATTTGCATGAGTTTCTGGGTCATGGCAGTGGCCGGCTTCTGCCTGGTGTCTCACCCGATGCACTGAAAGCATATGGCAGCACCATCGAAGAGGCACGCGCCGATCTTTTCGGATTGTATTATCTGGCTGACCCGAAGCTGATAGAGCTCCGCCTCGTACCTGATGCAGAGGCTTACAAGAGTCAGTATTATCATTATATGATGAACGGCTTGCTTACACAGCTCGTGCGTATCAAACCGGGCAATCAGATTGAGGAGGCACACATGCGAAACCGCGCCGTCATTGCGCGCTGGTGCCTGGCTCATGCCGATGGCTGCATGGAGCTGGTCTCTGTCAATGGCAAGACCTACGTAAAGGTCAACGACTATCGGCGTCTGCGTGCGCTCTTTGGCCGTCTGCTTGCAGAGATTCAACGCATCAGGAGTGAGGGCGACTATGAAGGAGCCAAAGCAATGGTTGAGACCTATGGCGTGAAGATTGATGCCAGGCTTCATCAGGAGGTGCTCTCACGCTATGAGAAGCTCGATATTGCTCCTTACAAAGGTTTCATCAATCCTTGGATGAGACCTGAAGTGGATGCTGATGGCAACCTCACGGATGTGAAGCTCGACTATACTGAGAGCTATTCACATCAGATGCTCCGCTACTCCCAAGAGTACGGTGTGCTCTGAACTTTGATATTGTCGGTGACACCCCAGGAGGTCCGCTATCCCCTTAATCAACAACAACAATGACTCAAGAAGAAATACAAGACAAGATAAAAGAGCTGAAGCGTAGCTTCCGCTTGGTGATGAATGGTCCCGCCTCACAGTCGATGCGCGAGAAGGGACTTGACTATCGTCTTAACTGGGGCGTGCCCTTTACCCAGCTTAAACAGATGGCTGCGGACCTTCCTCACGACTACGATTTCGCTATCGCCCTGTGGAAAGAAGATATCCGTGAGTGCAAGATTCTCTCTACACTCCTTATGCCGCCCGATAAGATGCCAGAGGAGGTCGCAGAGATATGGATGGACCAGACCCATTCCCAGGAAATGGCCGAGATGCAGGCTTTCAACCTCTATCAGCATGTCAGCTATGCGGCAAAAATGGCATACCGTTGGATAGCTTCGGATGAGGCTGTACGCGAGATCTGTGCCTATGATATCCTCGGCCGTCTCTTCATGAAAGGCCAGGAGCCCGGCGGGCGGGGTATCAACGAGTTTCTCGACCAAGCGGTGACGGCTCTGAAGTCGCTTTCTGCCGGTGTGCGCCATGCTGCTATGAATGCCATAACTCGCTTTGCCGATTTGGGACTCGTCTATAATCGGGTAGCAAGGTCAGCGTTGAAGCGGGAAAACATTGATTTATTTTGATATTCCTCAAAACTTTCTTAAAATAAACGTCTTAATATCCTTTTTAATATAATTTAGGCCGTTCAGTTATGCTCCTCGGAGAGAAATTTGTACTTTTGCGTGTTGTTAAAAAAGAACATAGAAAAGAATCCAAATTTCTCAATTATGGCAGAATCAGTAGATATTCGCGAACTGAACATCCTAATAGAGCAACAGAGTGGCTTCGTCAACAACTTGACGATGGGGATGAGCCGTGTTATCATCGGACAGTCTCATCTCATCGACTCTCTGCTCATTTCTCTTCTCAGTGACGGTCATATCCTTCTCGAAGGTGTGCCCGGACTGGCTAAGACACTGGCTATCAAAACGCTCTCAAAGCTTGTTGATGCCGACTTCTCCCGCATTCAGTTTACCCCTGACCTTCTCCCGGCTGATGTGATTGGCACAATGGTTTATTCGCAGAAGGACGAGAGCTTCCATGTGAAGAGAGGCCCGGTGTTTGCCAACTTCGTGCTTGCCGATGAGATTAACCGTGCTCCGGCAAAGGTTCAGAGTGCATTGCTCGAAGCCATGCAGGAACATCAGGTGACGATTGGTGACCAGACCTTCGACCTTCCGAAGCCGTTCCTCGTTCTCGCCACACAGAACCCTATCGAGGAAGGAACCTATCAGTTACCTGAGGCTCAGGTCGACCGTTTCATGCTGAAGGTGGTCATCGGCTATCCTACTATTGGGGAAGAGAAACAGATCATCCGTGAGAATATCCAGAAAGCTTTCCCTGAGGTGAGGCCTGTATGCAGTGCTGAGGATATCCTGAGAGCCCGTGAGGTCGTAGGCCAGGTTTATATCGATGAGAAGATAGAGCAGTATATTGCTGATATCGTCTTTGCATCGCGTTACCCTGACCGCTATGGACTTCCGAAGTTGAAGGATCTCATCACGTTCGGTGGCTCTCCCCGTGCCAGCATCAACCTCGCCAAGGCAGCACGTGCCTATGCTTTCATCAGGCATCGGGGTTATGTGGTGCCTGAGGATGTGAGGGCTGTGGCTCATGACGTGATGCGTCATCGTATCGGCCTTTCCTACGAGGCTGAGGCTTCCAACGTGACGAGTGAGGAGATAGTTAGTCAAATCATCAATAAGGTGGAGGTGCCTTAATGGATACTTCTGAGATCCTTAGGAAAGTAAGGAAGATAGAGATCAAGACCCACGGTCTGAGCCAGAATATCTTCGCCGGGCAATACCATTCTGCTTTCAAAGGAAGGGGAATGGAATTTGCTGAGGTGAGGGAGTATCAGTTTGGTGATGACATCCGCGATATCGACTGGAATGTCACCGCAAGGCTGCACCGGCCGTATGTGAAGGTCTTTGAGGAGGAGCGTGAACTGACAGTTATGCTCCTCATTGACGTTTCCGGCTCTCTCGACTTCGGTACAGTGAGCCAGACCAAGCGTGATATGGCTACAGAGATAGCAGCAACGCTCGCTTTCTCTGCCATCCAGAACAACGATAAGATTGGCGTCATCTTCTTTTCTGACCGGATAGAGAAGTATATTCCACCTAAAAAAGGCCGTAAGCATATCCTGTATATCATCCGGGAGATGCTCGACTTCCATCCCGTGAGCCATAAGACAGACATCGCGGCAGCTACCGCTTATCTGACGCGTGTGATGAAACGGCGCTGCACATCGTTTGTCATCAGCGATTTTTATGATAATAAGGATTTCACGCGTGAGATGGAGATCGCCAACCGCAAACATGACGTCGTAGCTATTCAGGTCTATGACCAGCGTGCGAAGACATTACCAGACATTGGACTGCTGAAGGTGCGTGACGCTGAGACAGGTCACGAGATGTATATTGATACGTCCAACAAGAAACTGCGTCGGGCCCATACCGCTTACTGGATGGAGCGCGAGCAGCACCTGCGTGTAACCTTTGCCAAGAGCAAGGTTGACTGGATATCGATAGCTACGAATGAAGACTTCGCCAAGTCATTGATGCTTCTCTTCAAAAGAAGAGAGTGAGTTTGGAGACAGGTGATAAGTGAAGGGTGTTAACGGGGCGTTAAAGGATAGAAGAATACGATAATGAATAGATATGAGAGATATATAGTGGCGTTTT
>CALJCU010000480.1 GCA_938023885.1 uncultured Prevotella sp.
ACATTCCGTGCAGACGGCAGTTCCAAGTATCAGGAGCACTGGGGCTATTTCCCCTCTGTAGGCGCATCCTGGGTCGTCAGTGAGGAGCCTTTCTTCAAGAACAACATTAAGGGAATCGACTATTTGAAGATTCGTGCAAGCTGGGGTAAGCTTGGTAATGACCATGTGGCCGCCAGTGACGGCTTCGCTTCTATAACAACAGGCAACAGTGCAAGTGGCGTCTTCGGCAATACCACTATCGCCGGATATCAGAATACCACCTATTTTAGCTGGCTCAAATGGGAGCTCGTGGAAGAGACGAACATCGGACTTGCCCTTAATGCTTTCCACAACAGGCTGAGCTTCGACGCTGACTACTATCATCGCATGACGAAGAATGCCGTTATCTCGACAAAGCTTCCCTTCCAGAACGAAACGCTAGCAGGCAACTATGGAAAGATTCTTAACCAAGGTTTCGACATCACAGCAGGATGGAGCGACAATATTGGCAAGGACTTCAAGTACAACATCGGAGCTAATCTGAGCTTCCTCTGGAATGAGGTGAAGAGTCTCAATGGCGTCAGCATGGTCAACGATGGAAAGACCTATAACATCGTAAGTGAGGAAATGAACTCCTTCTATGGATACAAAGTCATTGGCATCTATCAGAACCAGGCGCAGATTGATGCGGATCCTATTGCAAAGGCAAACGGTTGTGAACCGGGTGACTTCATCTATGAGGACAAGAACCAGAATGGAGAACTGGATGGTGATGACCGTCAGGTCCTCGGCAGCTATCTGCCTAACTTTACTTTCGGTGTCAACTTCGGGCTGGAATGGAAGAACCTTGACCTTGCCATCTCTACATACGGACAAACAGGTGCACAGATGTACAACCGAAAGCGCGCTCTCCGCTACGCACAGAGCAACTATAATTTCGACCTTGCACAATATGAAGACCGCTGGACAGGTGAAGACTCAACTAACACCAATCCGTCTGCAAAGGCCCTTATCAAAGGCTGGAACGTTAGCGACCAGAGGGTGAACTCGTACTTCGTCGAGAGCGCTGACTATTTCCGCATACAGAATATCACCTTGGGCTACAGCTTCCGCAATATCCATATGGGCAGCTACGTTTTGCCCAAACTGAGGCTCAGCATTACGGCAGACCGTCTTTTCACGACCTTCTCTGCTCATAGTTTTACACCTGAAATCAGTGATGCTTCAGGATGGGACACCAACGTATATCCTCTTACTGCCACTTATACATTCGGTGTGCAGATCAACTTCTAATCGCTCCAAATCTTCAGATTCAACAGTTATCGGATAACTTAAAGATGATAATATTATGAAATTAAAAAATATCATACCAGCAATAGCTTTCGGGGCTCTCACAATGGCTCTCACGGAATGCAACGACTATCTCGACATTGATCCTGAGAACAAGACCCCTGAGACTGAGGTGGACTATACCAACCTCGATAATATGTACATGCCTGTCTCCGGTGTTTATGCAAAGATCCGCACAGGTGCCTGTCACTGGGTCATCTGGCCTCTCTCCATTGTCCGTGATGACGACATGTGGTCAGGACGTCTTGACGACCAGCAGCTTCTCGTAGACTTCGGCAACTACAAGTATGACAATACCTTCTGGGGACTCAATGAGATGTGGAACCAGTATTATGGTATCATCAAGGCTGCGAATTCCGCACTGGAAAGTCTCGACAAGTATGCCGCTAACACTTCAAGCGAGACTGTTCTCAAGCAGTACAGAGCCTATAGCGGCGAGGTTAAGTTCCTGCGCGCCTATGCTTACTACCGCCTTTCCCAGGCTTTTGGAGCTGTAACGATTCTTACCAGCAACAGCCAGACAGACCTTACCCGGTCAACCCGTAATGCAGTGCAGAAGTACATGCTGGAGGACTTGCAATACGCTATTGACAACTGTGAGAAGAAACGTCCAAATGAGATGGATCATTTCGGCGCCGTCACTGCCTATACGGCAGAAATGCTCGCAGCAAAGATTCATCTCGACCGTGCAGAGTATAGTGATGTCGAGACGCTTACCAATGACATCATCAACAGCAAGAAGTTCAGCCTCTATGACGATTATTACGAGCTCTTCAAGATTAAGGGCAAGGAATGCAATGAGTCTCTCTTTGAAGTTCAGTGCACCGACTTTGGACAGAGTGCAGGAGACATGGTAGACGTGGATCAATGGTTCGTCTTCCAGGGACCTGGCAGTATGGGAGGATGGAACTTCGTACGCTATTACCCTGCCTTTGAGCAATGGGCTG
>CALJCU010000481.1 GCA_938023885.1 uncultured Prevotella sp.
TCAACTGACCCTCCATGGGCCTTGCCACAATGGCCTTGCTTGTCTGCACCAACTTCGTCATCTCGGCTATCAAGAATATCACGCCGGACATGGTGCGTATTCCTGTGTTCATCGTTGTCATCGCAGCCTTCGTGACGATCCTTCAGATGTTCATGAGTGCCTATGCGCCCGACAGCATCAACCGGGCTCTGGGTATCTATATCCCGCTGATCGTGGTCAACTGTATCATCCTCGGCCGCGCCGAGAGCTTCGCCTGTAAGCACACGCCAGTGGAGAGTATCTTCGACGGACTGGGCATCGGCTTAGGTTTCACCCTCGCACTGACGCTTCTCGGCATCGTGCGTGAGATCTTAGGTGCGGGTAGCGTCTTCGGCATCCATCTGTTGCCGGAGAGCCTGAACATCCTGCTCTTCATCCTGCCACCGGGTGCCTTCCTCACGTTGGGCTACCTGGTAGCAATAGCTAACAGAATAAAGAAATAAGCAATGGAATACCTCTTAATATTTATATCCGCCATCTTTGTCAACAACGTGGTACTGTCTCAGTTCCTCGGCATCTGTCCGTTCCTCGGCGTATCGAAGAAGCTGGACACGGCCATGGGAATGGGCGGCGCCGTGACCTTTGTGCTGACGCTCTCGACCATCGTGACATGGCTCGTACAGACTTATATCCTTAACCCCTTCGGCCTGCAGTACCTGCAGACGTTGGCGTTCATCCTCGTCATCGCTGCCTTGGTGCAGATGGTGGAGATCATTCTGAAGAAAGTGTCACCGGCACTCTATCAGGCCCTCGGCATCTTCCTGCCGCTCATCACGACGAACTGTGCCGTGCTCGGTGTAGCCATCCTCGTCATTCAGAAAGACTATAACCTCTTGGAGAGTGTCACGTACGCGTTCTCTACCGCCCTCGGCTTTGCCCTGGCCCTTATGCTCTTTGCAGGCATCCGCGAGCAGCAGTCGCTGGTCAAGATTCCCAAAGGCATGCAAGGCATGAGTATCGTACTCATCACCGCCGGTCTTCTCGCCCTGAGCTTCATGGGCTTCAGCGGTCTGGAGAACGGCCTCCGCACGCTCTTCGGACTGTAGCACCCTCCCTGTGGGGGAGGGAGAAAGAGTTGTTGCCTTATTCCACGATGATATAGTTGTCGTCGCTGTCTTCGGTGCTTGCCGGCTTCTTCGGTTTAGGCAGTTGCTTCAGCTTGCCGTTCTTATCGCAGAGGCCATAGGTGGTACGGAGCACACTGAACTCGGTGCGGCGGTTGAGCTGATTGCAAAGTTCCTGACGCTTCGGGTCCTTCAATGCTTTGATGAACGGCTCGGTAAGCACATCCCCTTCTTTCAGCCACGAATAACGTGCGGCGAGTTTCTTGTTCACCTTACGTGGCCGTTCCTTCCCATAACCTACGGGCGTGAGACGGTCGACAGCAATGCCGTGAACGATGAGATATTGAATGACTGACTCAGCACGTCGTTGCGACAATCCTTTGTTATAAGCTGCTGAGCCGACATAATCGGTGTGCGCAGCAAGTTCTATGGTCACATTGGGATTGTCGCTGAGAATGCCGATGAGTTGGTTCAGTGCTGTCTTGGAACTGTCTCGCAGCGTAGCCTTATCGAAATCGTAGAAGATATTATCTATCAGGACCGGCGCAGAGATATTGGCCAAGGCGAACTGCAGCGTCGTGTCGCGCGACGCCTTCGGTGCCTTCAACGCCTTCACCTCCTCTTTATGATTGAGATAACCCTTGCAGGAAGCGAGAAAAAGATAACTCACCCCAGGGTTCAGGGTCTTCGTGAATGAGCCGTCGCTGCGTACAGTGATCTTCTCGTTTGTGCCGTCGTCTCCGACACAGTAGACCTGCGCCTGCGGCAATTCATAACCATCCATCTCGTAGACCCATCCCTTGACCGTCTGTTCTATCTCGGGATTGACAAAGGAATAGAGATGATCCCAGCCTCGCATATCACCCCGGTTACTGGAGAAGAAGCCACGGTTATGGACGCCTTCGAAGGTCATGCCGAAGTCGTCACCCTGCGAGTTCAGCGGATAACCGGGATGAGAGAGCGTCACCTTTCCGTCTTTACCCGTATGTGCGATAAAGATGTCGTAACCACCGAATCCCGGATGGCCCGTACTGGAGAAATAAAGGTCGCCGTTGGACCGGAAGGTCGGGAAAGCCTCGTCGCCCTCTGTATTGACAGGACTGCCGAGGTTCTCCACGCCACCCGGGCCGTGCGACGTGATACGCACGCGCCAGATGTCGAGTCCACCTTTGCCGCCCGGCATGTCACTCGTGAAATAAAGCCACTCACCGTCAGGCGAGATGGCAGGATGGGCAAAACTCGAGAGTGTGTCTTTGGATATCTCCACAGCCGTCGGCTTGCTCCAGGCAGCATCGGCACGCGATGACCTCACGATCCTGGCATAGCGGGGTGACGACGGGTCGGTGACACACTGCGTGAGGTACATCTCGTGCCCGTCGGGGGTAAAGCAGCAGACGCCCTCGTCGTAAACCGTGTTAACGCCCGTCACCGCCTCCGGCTTGCTCCATTTGCCCTTGTCGTTCTTGGAGGAATGGAAGATGTCGCTCGGCTTCATGCCTGTGATGCCACTGAGATCCTCGCCTTCCGCCTCCTTACGTGTAGAGGTGAAATAGATCTCATCGGCATTGTCGCCCA
>CALJCU010000482.1 GCA_938023885.1 uncultured Prevotella sp.
CTGACCATTGATACAGTTGATGTCGGGTGCCCAGATATTTCCCTTGGGGTTCCACTTCGGACGTGTCTCGTCCGTAAAGGCAGTGCCCACAAACGACCAGTCAACAAGGTTCTTCGACTTGTAAATAGGGGTGTTCCTGATATCCTCCGTAGCATAGAGGTACCAGCAACCGTTCTGTGCCCGGATTACAGTGGGGTCGGGGAGACTGGTGTTGATAATGGGATTTTTGTAGGTCTTGTGCTCCGTGACTCCTGTAATAGGGGTCGTAGAACAAGCCGTGGCTGCACAAGACCCCACACTTAAAAGGACGGCAACAAATGTCTTAGAAAGAATATTCATCTTATCTGCCAATGATTTAAGACCATTCAGTTCCACTTGTCATTTTGAGTCAGATTAGGGTTGCGTTCTATCTCCGACTGCGGCACAGCCCATTTCTCACAATAGTCACCAGGCCAGATGAGCGTGTAACGCTTGCTGCCCCATATCTCTGTCATACCATTGGCGCCATTAAGTGTATTGGTAGTTGCTGACCCGCGGTTTGTTCCAAACTTCTTGTCGGCCCAGATTCCCCAGCGCAGCTCTTTGAAGTAAAGGCACATCTCGCCTGCGAACTCCCAGCCCCATTCGTCCCGGATACGTTTGCGCATGTTCTCCTTACCGGTCACTTTGGTGTATTCGTTACTGTTGAGCAGAGCAAGACCCGGAATACGGGCACGCACCTGATTAACGTATGTAATGGCCTCGTCAGTCTTTCCCTGCTCATTCAAAGCTTCTGCGAGGCTCAACAGTGCACCGGCATAGCGGAAGACAGGAATGTCTATATCACTGTCCCATATCGTTTTGCTCTCACGACCTTCAATGACGAACTTGCGCCACATGTAATAATATTTGTCGTTAGTATCGGTACGCAGGTCGAAAGGATAGGAGTTGTCTGAGCCGAAATAAGGCCAGCGCAGGTAGTAAGTATAGTTGTTTGCAGTACAGCCACCTACATAGCCGGAGTAAGGCAAGATAAAGTTGTATCCCATACGAGGATCACGGCCTTCATAAACTTTTTTTATTCGCGCCTCATTGCCGTAAGGCAGATACTTATCCATGTCGGAGCCGTACTCCTTCATCTGTTCATAGCCTTTCTTGTAGTTGCTCTGCAAGTGATTGGTAGTCACCCCTAAGCTGTCGCGGAGGAAATAAACCGAGCGCCTTACCGGATCCATCTTTGAATATCCGGGAATGACATCGTCCATATCGAAAGGCTTACCATTGGCCCAAGTGTAACTGTCCACGAACTTCGGGTTCGGAATATAATTGTTCCAGGCATTGTCAACCGTCACACGGTTGCCATAGCACTGTGACAGCCAGTTGCCCAGTCCGGAATCGTCTGTGTACTGATATTGGAAGATGTATTCGTCGTTCTTCTCGTTTGCTGCTTTGAACATAGCCTTATAGTCAGGATAAAGGCTGTATCCCATCTTCGTGACAGCACGGAAATCAGATTCTGCCTTGCCATAGTCTTTCAGCCACAGATAGGCCTGCCCACGCAGATAATAGGCTGCCCCCTTTGTCACGCGACCGTAATTGGCATCGCTCGTCGAATATTTATCAGGCAAGTTGGCACTATTGATAGCGGTCGTACAGTCTTCTATTACTTGCTTCCACACTTCTTCCTCAGAGCTGCGCGGCTTTGTAGCCTCACCGTAAGCCACGGGCTCAGTATAGACAGGTACGCCACGCCAGAACGCATTGGCACGTGCATAAGCCCAGGCACGCAGCACACAACACTCAGCCTTGTCACGGTCTTTCTCGCTGTCGCTCATGTCAGGAACCTTATCTATGTTTTGGATAACATTGCTTGTACGGTAGATCTCCTCATAGAAACATCTCCACCAGAACTCAAATATACCCGAGGACGATGTTGCCGTGCCTAATGCCAACGGGCAATCGTTGGAAGCCCAGTTGACGTCAAGGTCGCAGATCTCTGTATATTCGTCAAGACCCATGCCTTCATTGCCAATGAGCTCGTAGTAGAAACGTTCATAGGCTCCATTGACAACACTGTTGGCAAGGTTCTCTGTCTTCCAGACATTCTTGGTGCTCACGCGGTTTGTCGGAACCGTATCCAAGAAGTCAGATTGGCAACTGCTAAGGGTCAAGCCACCCAAGGCAATTCCGCAAAATATAGTGAATTTATTGTTTTTCATCGTTTTTGCCACTTTAATAGTTAGAACGTAACATTTAGTCCGAAAGAAATCTGCCGCATGGTGGTATAGCCTGCACCTGCGCGCATTTCAGGATCCAGACCCGGGAAGCTTGTAATGGTCCATAAGTTCTCACCCGAGAAATAGACTCTGAGGTTCTCAACATAAATCTTCTTCATCCATTCTTTGGGGAAGGTATAACCGATGGTAAGATTACGGAGCTTGAGGAAGTTGCAGCTATAAAGGCGGAAATCGTTCTCCTGACTGTCTGTCTGGTCAGGGTTCTGTAGCGTCAAACGCGGGTTCTCCGATGTGAGATTAGTACGTGCATCCGTAGGATTCTCCGGATCATAGAAATAGTGATCATAGGCTACATCTTTTGGGATCTCCAATCCGAAGACAACGCTGGAAGAGTTCTGACCTATCTCACGCCACCATGTAGCGAAGCCTGTAGCTCCGCCCCAGTTCATTGAGAAATCGATGCCGCGCCATTCTACATGTCCCTGGAGACCAAAGTAGAACTTAGGTGTATCGGATTTACCCATAAACGACTCATCATTGCTGCCACCGTAAACGCCGTCGCCATTATGGTCTTCCATGATATAGTCGCCGTACCAGATACCGTTCTTGCCAATGCTCTGTTTGCCCATGAACTTATAGCCGGCGGCTACCATAGCCTTCAGCCATTTCATATCCCCTTCGGTGCGGATCATACCGTCCTTAGGCCCACCGTTAATGTTTACGCTGCCGTCGCTGTTGAAGTAAGAGCCGTTGCCATGGATAGTGCGGCGGAGGTAGAACTCGTTGATCTGATGACCTTCTACGATGCGCTGCCGGCCTCCCGATGAAACCTCACCGATGTTGTTGTAATAGCTTTCGTCTGAAGGATCATTAGGGTTGGTACCTTTACCATGAATCCACGCCCCTTTGTATTTCTCAACTCTATTCTTGTTCCAAGTGCCGTTGACGGATACACCATACGTGAACTCTCCAGCGCGGTCCTGCCAGCCCAAGGTCGCTTCAATACCTTTGTTGCTTACTTCGGCAAGGTTCATCTTCGGAGCCGTCTTGTCACCATAAGTCAGACCGATGGAAGGACTGATGAGAATGCCCTCCGTATATTTGTCGTAATAATCAATCGTCCCGGTGAGACGCTGGTTAAGCGTTGCGAAATCAACACCTATATCGAACGTCTTTGTCTTTTCCCAAGTGACGTCAATATTCGGCAGCTGGTTAAGATAGAAGCGTGGGCTTTTCCTGCCACCCATCACCGTGTAGCCTGTCTCATACCATGACTGATAGGCGTAATTGTCTACGGAAGCATTACCGAGCTTACCATACGAAGCACGCAGCTTCAGATTGTCAAAGACACGAAGGAAAGAGTTTTTGGCAAATTGCTCCTCCGAGATACGCCATGCGGCGGAAGCTGACGGGAAGAACCCCCAACGCTTGCCCGGCGCAAAACGGGATGATCCATCCTCACGGAAGTCCAGCTCCAAAAGGTAACGGCTGTCGTAGGCATAATTGGCACGGCCAAAATAGGAGCGGTATTTATATTCCGTATCGCTTCCGGCAATGTTACGCATCTCCGTGGCACCGTCCATGGCGGTTATTGACATATCGAGCAAGCCACGCTTGGATGTATCCTCGCTGCCACTAAAATCGCGGCCTTCCTCAAATCCGACAAGTGCCGAGACATCATGCTTGCCAAAGGTATGACCCCAGTTGAGTGTCGATGTCCACTTCCAGTTGTTTGCCCAACTGTGGTAGAGATAAGTGTATTTCTGGTCAAGGCTGCTTGGAATGTTTACCTCCATCTTTCTGCTGAAACTGTAAGTGCCGGTATTGCCCTCAGTGTATTTATGCCGCTGATAGAAATATTCATAACCAAACAGAGACTTGAAAGTAAAGTCATGAAGAAACTTTACTTGGCCGTAAACCGTACTCAGCAAACGATTATGCTTATAATAGGAAGGTCCCTGTCCATTAATGTTCAGCAAGGGATTCCCTGTGGCTCCATCTTCCTCATTGGTCTCAATGCCACCATATTTGCCATCATAATAAGGATAGATGCCCGGCACTGACTTAAGGAAAGACCAAGCCGTAAGATTGCCTACATCGCTTCGGTCCTGATCGTCGTGGTAGCCCCACATGTGAGCGCCCACTTCCATCCAGTCGGTAATCTTCGAGATGATATTCAGGTTGATATTGTACTTCTTGAGCGCTGTATTGACAATCATTCCCGGATTGTCAAGATAGGTGAGGCCAATATTATATTTCGTGCGCTTCTCACTGCCGTTGATAGAGAGGCTGTGCTCATGCATCAATTTTGTCTGGTAGATCTCGTCATACCAGTCGGTATTAGGATACGCTACATAATTAGGATACCCACTTTCAGCTATTCCGTTAGGATCCTTTTCAGCGGCGCGCCAGGTGTCAATGGTCGACTGGGAATATTTCAGTCCCTGGCCCAGATTAGTGCTGGCTTCATTGACAAACTCCATGTAGTCACCGTAATTGCTCACCCACCTGACAAGGCGTGAGGGAGAGTTGAAGGAGAATTTGCCTGAATAGGTCACCTGTACCTTTCCGTCAGAATAACCCCATTGGCCCCCCTGTTTCCATAAATAGCGCACGAGGCGGCGTCCTTCAACACGGAAATGTTAGCAATGTCATTCGGATTGACATCGGCTAAACTCATTTCCATGCCATCGACCAAGACCAAGGGTGACGAGTTGTTAAGTGTTCCTGTTCCCCGAATGCTCACACCGAAGCCCTCTGAGCCCGGACGCCCCGAGCCTTGCATGACCGACACACCGGCGGAGAGTCCTTCCAAGGCCTGGGCCGTAGAAGTGACAGGACGGGAAAGAGCCTCCTTGGAATAGTCTATGGATGAGACTGATCCCGTGAGATTCACTTTCTTCTGTGTTCCGTAACCCACGACAACAACCTCGTTGAGCAGTTTGTTGTCTTCGGTGATTGTTACGTTAAGGATATCCTTCTGTCCCACTCTCACGTCCTGCGTCTTAAAGCCTACATAGGAGACGACGAGCTCCTCGCCGGGACTTGCATAGATAGAATAGTTGCCGTCGATGTCAGACACAGCCCCCGTGTCACTGCCTTTGACCTTCACACTTGCACCGATGATAGGATCACCGTTAGCGTCGGTGATGCGGCCTCTGACGGTGCTGCGTCCGGCCTTGTTCACTGTGCTCCGGGGATGATCCTGGCTCTGCTTGCCTTTTGCAGAGACAACGATGTTCTTGCCTTGGATGGTGTAGGTGACATTCTGCGAGCCGAGAATCTGGTCGGCTGCCTGCCGGACATCCTTGGCATCCACGTTTACCCTTTGCGTCGTGTTGAGGTCGGAGCCTTCATAGACAAAGGAGTAACCGGTTTTCTTTCTTAGTTCCGTCATGGCTTTTGCAACGGTGACGTTGCGAAGATGAAACGAAACACCTTGTGCATAGATCCCTAGATTACAAGACAGGATCAGTGCTACAAGAAAAGTCTTTTTCTTGCTCATGATAGGTATTTATTAGGATAGATAATAAATTAAATATTTAGGCTCTGTCTTTAGTACAGAGTAACATTAGTATAGTGTTACGTTTTTCCCACTGATTTTGTAGGCGCACTAGATAAGCCCTTTA
>CALJCU010000483.1 GCA_938023885.1 uncultured Prevotella sp.
CACAGCTTGCTTTGTTCTGAATTCGTCGAACTCACGTTATCTATGTACCAAAGGCAGGATGAGGTACATGCCAGTTGATGGGCTTCTGAAAATCATATATCAACCGAATCGGAAGATAGATGAAGAGAAAAGTAAAAATCTCAATATGCAATGAGTCGTATAGAGCAGCAAAGGAGGTGTTTTATCTCATTCATTCCTGATAATTCGCATTATATCCTCATAAAAAGCAAAAAAAAGAAGGAAAAGGTTATGGCAATAAAAAAAATGCTAACTTTGCAGCGAGTTGTAAAAAGGTTTGTGTACCAGACGATAATCATACAATGCAGTAAACCGTCGTTTCCATCTTTAGAGAATGGATCTGATGGGGTACGAGAAAACATCTCTTTTCCCGTAAGTTTTTGTGTGTCAAATTTGGTTAGCTCAAATAATTTGCTAACACACAGGCGCTACTGGCGTAACTTCTCTCTTAAACCTCTTTCCGTACGCGCGCGTGAGATTTGGCGCATCCCCTTAAGGCAAAGGACATATATGTGGTTCCTTCGCTTGAATTTTTGTGTCCTTTTGAGAAGGCTTGTCATTTGAAATAAGCAAAAAAAATGTGAATATTCAACATTGAGTAATATTCAAAGATGAGTTATAAATCAGAAAACAAAATTTAATTTTAATGATTGTGAGACAAACGAAACTATTATTATTGCTGCTGTTGACCATGTTGAATGTGGTTAACGCAAGTGCTACAATCAATGGTGATAAGTTTACCAAAGATGGCATGACCTATGTAATCACTGATGTTGCCCATCATGAAGTCGCCTTTGCTGGCTCAAACAAGAGTGGAGCTATCAGCATCCCTGCGACGGTGAATGACAGTGTAAACATAGTATGGACTGTAACCCGCATCCAAAACAACAGCAACGTGCCCAATGCCACGTCTGTGGTAATTCCAAACACGGTCACGGCTATGGAGGCGAACTCTCTCGCTGGGAACAAGATGACGACAGTCAGCGTTCCTGCATCGGTAACAAGCATGGCCAATGGTGTATTCAATGCCTGCCAAGCTCTTCAGGCAATCAATGTTGATGCTGGTAATACCAAATACTATTCCGACAACGGCGTGCTTTACGAGAGAGACGGGAGCAAGATGTGGCTGCTGAATTATCCTATTGCACGCCCTGATGTCGCTTACACCGTACCGGAAGGAACGACGGGTGTCAGGGTCAACGCTTTCCAGAGTACCAAGAATATTCAGACCGTTACGTTGCCTACGACTTTGGTGGATCTTCCATACGCAACACCTGGCTATAATGGTTTCACTTCCGCGCAGAAACTCACAGCCATCAACGTGGCTACAGGCAATCCTAATTTCAAGAGTGATGGGGGTGTCGTCTTCACTAATAATGGCAAAGAGCTGGTGGTTTATCCTTGTGGTAAAGGATCTTCTACCTTAGGATACGACCTCTATACTTACGAGGTCCCGGCAACTGTCGAGAAAATCCGTCCCTGTGCTTTTGCCCATGTAGAAGGATTCACCTCCGTTAAAATGAGTTCCCCACTCAAAGAAATCGGTGAGGACGCGTTTAACGCTTGCAGATATTTGAAAACTGTTACAATCCCATCAACGGTCAACAAGATTGCCGATGGCGCTTTCTCTGGCTCCATTAAGCTGACGGCCATCAACGTAGAAAGTGGCAATACAACATACAGCTCTGCTGACGGCGTGCTTTACAATGCTGCACAGACAGAGCTGGTGAGCTATCCGGCTGGCAAACAAGGCCCTTACACCACATTGCCCACCACTAAGACTATCAGGACAAGGGCTTTCTATTATGCCGCAGGAATCACCAAGCTGACACTGACCCCGGGCGTGGAAGAGATTGGGAACGATGCGTTCCAGCAGACACATAACTTGAAGGAACTCGTGTTTCAGCCAACATCTACTTTCAAGAAGATGGGGACATGGGCTTTCGTTGGTTCCGGTTTGGAGAAACTGGAACTCCCCGCCTCCTTGGAAACCCTGGGCACTGCTGCCTTCAACGGATGCACCAAGCTTAAAACCGTAACCGTGGCTGACGGCTCCCAGCTCCAGATGGTCGGACAATCTTCTTTCGCTGGTTGTACCAGCCTTGAATCCTTCCAATTCCTTGGATCCTGCGTAGCTGTCACTATTGGCAAGAACGCTTTTAGTGGCGACACCAAGCTGCCCACCTTTACCATCCCCGGCACTGTCACGACCATAGAAGAGGGTGCTTTCAACGGCTGCTCCGCCATGACCTCTGTAACTTTTGATACGCCGGCAAGGATTACCACCATTGGGGCAGGTGCTTTCCAAAATGCAGGTTTATTGAGTATTCACCTGCCGGAGAGTGTGACCACCATCGAGCAGTCTGCCTTCAATAGCTGTCAGAAACTGACGAAGATTGATATTCCCGCTGCTACGACCTCTATTGATCCGAAGGCTTTCCAGTTCTGCGGTTCACTTACAGAACTTAATGCTGATCCCGGTAACCCGAAGTATTCAAGTGTAGATGGTTTCCTCCTCAGCAAGGACAAGAAGACACTCATCGCTTTTCCTCCGGGCAAGGCAAGCACCTATTATACTATGCTTCCCCCTACCATCGAGGAGATTGGCCCTTACGCTTTCTATTATGTTCAGAAACTGGAGAACGTTACCATCCCCGAGCTGGTCAACAAGATTGATGTGCATGCCTTCGATATGTGTAAGCAGTTGAACACGATTGCCTTTCTGAGCAAGACTCCTATCCCTGCTGATAAGGTAGATAACACTGCCTTCTATGCGCCAAATGTGGACAAGTCGAAGATTGATCTCAGCGTGCGCAAAGGTTCTGAGAGCAGCTATGCCGCAAATACTGTCTGGAATGGATTCCACAAGATTGGTGTGTCTTTTTTCAAAGATCCCAACGGATATGGCAATACGGAGTATTTCCCATTGTCGAAGAAGGCTTTGATGGTGGTCGATGTGCAGAGCGATGTGTACACATACGTTGTTCCTGCAAAGGTGACCAATACTGCTGACGGTAAGGAGTATGAAGTACGCCTTTGGGGCGACTATGCCATGAAGAACAGCTCAACCAATATCAAGGAAGTCGTATTCCGCAATACCCTCGACTATGTAGGTATCGATGCCTTCAAGAAGGCTGACGGCAGTACAACCGTTGAAAGTGCTTTCTTCACTTGCGCTACACCTGCCAAGGATATGAGCGCAACGAAGTGGGAACTTGGCTCTGGCTATTCCGAGTTTGCCACCAACCTACAGCACATCTTTGTGAAGAAGAGTGCCGTTGGCGCTTACAAGGCAGCCGAAGGCTGGACACGTTATGCTAGCAATGTTGACTATAAGATTCCTGGTGTGAGCATCAAGCACAAATACGGCACATTTGCCCGCGAGTTCGACGCCAACCTTGGTATATATAAGGAGGAGAAGGGTACTGGAGACGTAGCTGCGTTTGTCGCACCTATATCGGGTGTCACAGCCGGTTCCGGCGACTACGGATCGTCCGCTTACAATATAAGGATGACCAGTATAGATGAGAACGGTGGCGTAACCGGCGACTACAGCTATGTGCCTGCCGAGACGGGTGTGCTTCTCAAAGCCATGGAGACAGAGGCTCTTCCTGTTGATTTCTACTATGCCATCGGCGAGAAGGACAACGTGCCATATAATATCTCTGGCAACATGATGATTGGCGTAACGGTGAAGAATAAGCAGATTACCACTGGCTCTGATCCTCTCTATGTTGTCTCGGCTAACGAGGGTATCTTCAAGAAGGCTCCGGCCACACTGAATATGCCAGTACACAAGGCGTACGCCAAGATTGCGGGTGTGCCTGCCGGGGCAAAGGTAATGTTTGCTTTCGACGATGACAACACAGAGATAACTGGCATCAAGAACATCAACAGCTCTGACGCAACGGCTGACGACAACGGTGCTTATTACAATTTGAATGGTCAGCACGTCGGGAAGCCACAGCACGGAGTATATATCCACAACGGAAAGAAAATCATCATCAAGTAAGAAGGGAAATTGTCATGAAAAAGAAAGTATATAGTAAACTATAGACGGAGATTATCCGCGTCTCAAACGAGAGCCTGTTGGTTAAAGCCAGCCCCGGTGTCTCAAACAAGGAGTATGACCCAGATAATGACGAGGTTGGTGCCAAGAAAGACTCCTTCTATAACGAGGATGACAGTTGGTCACAGACCGAGAGTCTTTGGAACGACTGATATATGTATGCCGTGCCTTGCCAAGCCTTTGGCGGGGCACGGCTTCCGCTTTATCAAGGGACAGTTTGTATATGAACTCAGGGCGGAGATGGCTTCCTCCCGAAATACACGACATAGAAGATGCAAGACGCAAGAGAATATTTCTATCATAAGATGAGACGCCAGAGAGCAAGGAAGCAGCGGAAGAACATTGCTCTTGCTTTGCTGGCCCTGCTATGTCTTGGCCTTATGATATTCTGTTTCTATATATGGAAGACTGACATTCTATAAACGACTGGAGAGAATGTAACATCGATGTTGAGGAACTATTAGATCAAGGGTAAAGAGGCACTATGGCTGTTGCCTGAGAATCAGTTTTTCCAATATCATGATGAATGATAAAAGAGAGTTATCCTTCTTTCAATGTATAGAGGTTGTAAAATCTTGGGAAAAGGACATTTCGGGCCAAATGGATTTCCAAGCTTTCTATATGGAATTTACAAGAGACCGTATTTCTTTCGCGAAGGAATACCATACGGTATCGAGGCATAAGAAATCGCTGTCACCTCCTAT
>CALJCU010000484.1 GCA_938023885.1 uncultured Prevotella sp.
GTACGGATACACGCTTCTATACCCTCCAGCTCATGCCGGGTGTTGCCTATGCCTTTGGGTGTCACGACAGGATAGGTGCCAATCTGGTTTATGCTTCTATCAAGGAGGAATCGTCGATGGCCAATAACAATGGCTATGTCTACCAGCAATACTATGCGCTCTATGGACTGGGCACAGCAAGCTCAGGCATCGGGTCCGGCCGCACCACTAATTACTTTGGGAACCGTTGGGGATTCAATGCGCAGTATGGTCACAATGGCGGACAGTGGGACCTGTTGGCAGAGCTGGGCTGGAACAAATATGTGGAGAACGAGGAAGTGAGCTTTACCATACCAAGAAAAGACGGACTACTGGAGGACCGGACTTGGACGGCTGCCTTTCATATCATCAGCCATGGAGAAACGTTCACCCATCAGGCACAGATCGGGTTCTGCAGCCGCCATATCAATGGCATACAATATCTCTCACAACGGGACAATACCGTGCAGAATGCAGGATGGGTAATCTTGCACGAGGATGTGCGGTCCAAATACAAGACTACAGACTATTCTGTCAACTATTCCTTGATCCGCAATCGAGGAAATGAATACAACTGGCGTATAGACTTGAGCGGCGCTTATCAGAAATACGACGATACCTTCATCCTTCCGGCTTCTCACAAGAACAGTGAGAATATCTATCTCTCGGCAGCGGTAAAGAAGAATTTCAAGTTGGGAGATAAGTTGAACAACCGTCTTCTCTTTACCGTTCAGGGAGGGTGGAAAGACGCTATCAGCGGGGAGTATGCCTACGGAGGATCCAATGCCGATTACATCACGGTGAAAGAGATGGAACCTCTCGACGAGGCGTTTCTGACGGCTGACGCATGGAATGCAGGCACAGCGCTGACCTATTCACAGCTCGCCAAGCGCGACACCAAGGTCAATGTCTATGCCAGGGCTGCCTTTAACTACCAGCACACCTCCGATTTCGATTTCAACCACAGAGCCCATGTCTCGATCACATTAGGCGCCAACTTTTAAACATCCATGAACAGAATAGGATTCTTTATGCTCGCCGTTTCATCCTTGGTCTGGGTCCCATTGTGGACGCAGACCTTTATGCGCCCATCAGCACCTGCAAAAAGCTCTTAGAAGAAAGACAGCCTCAGGAGTCGAAAGATGAACTGATACAGACTATAAACAGATTAATGTAAAAATACGAATAAAGATGAAGAAATTATTATTATTGTCGGCATGTCTCCTTCTCACCTTGGTTTGCCATGCTTATCAACTGATAAAACCAGGCGTGGAGACACCGACAAGTTTTGCGATTTTTATCGACCAGAAGAGCTACGACTATGTTGCTGATGCGGTAAAAGCCTACCGCAACAGCATTGAGGCAGATCACTTAGGAACCTATCTTGCCGTTGACAACTGGCAGAGCCCGGAAGCCATCAAGAAGCTGATTGTGCAATGGCACAGTGACCGTAAGCAGCCTCTTGAAGGAGCCGTCTTCGTAGGCGATATCCCTATCCCGATGATCAGGGACGCCCAGTATCTCACTTCTGCTTTCAAGATGGACCAGCGGCGCGACTGGAAAGAATCGTCCGTGGCAAGCGACCGCTTTTATGACGACTTGGGTTTAAAGTTCAATTTTTTAAAGCAGGACAAGGAAAAGCCACTTTACTTTTACTATTCGCTTCGCGCCGACAGTAAGCAATATCTTTCACCCGATATCTACACGGGGCGCATAAAACCCCTTGAGCTGAAAGACGTGGACAAATATAAGATGCTTGCCGACTATCTTTATAAGGTGGCACGCCTGAAGAAGGCTGAGGCTGACAATGTTCTTGACAACCTCACCATGGCACGCGGCCACTCTTATAACTCTGAGGACAGAAATGCATGGGCGGGGGAGCAGATGGCATTGCGCGAGCAGATGCCACAACTGTTCAAAGTAGGTGGTACCGTAAAGTTCATGGACTTTGACATGTTCTACCCGGCTAAGAAAATTTACCTCAACGAGGTGATGAACCAAAATCTTGATGTGCTCCTGTTCCATCATCACGGTGCCCCAGACACTCAATACCTCAATGGCTACGAGGAGGTTTCCAATATAGGGCCGAGCATTGAGAACGTGAAGCGCTACTTGCGAAGCAAAATACCTGCCGCTGCCGAGAAAGTGGGGCACGACAGCGCCGTAGCAAGATATGCCCGCGACTATGACGTACCCAAGTCGTGGTGCGAGGAGGCTTTCGACCCTGCCAAACTCTTAGCCGACTCTATAGTCCGGGCTGATGAGGACATCTATACCTCAGACATTCGCAAGATCACGCCGAATGCACGCTTCGTCCTCTTCGACGCCTGCTTCAATGGATCTTTCCATGAGGACGACAACATCGCCGGATCGTATATCTTCAATGCGGGCAAGACCATTGCCTGCATCGGTGGAACGGTGAATGCCCTGCAGGATAAATGGCCTGATGAGTTTGTAGGCCTCCTGGCTTCGGGGTTGCGTGTGGGACAGTTCAACCGCTTCTCCGGTTATTTGGAAAGCCATCTCATCGGCGATCCCACCTTCCATTTCAAGAGCAACACCTCGCTCCTATTCGATATCAACGAGGCTGTCACCTTGCATCATAAAGATATAAGATTCTGGCGGACAAAGCTCAACAGTTCTATACCTGATGTACAAGCCATGGCATTACGCCAACTACAGTGGGCGGGAGCCAGTAATGTGGTGAAGCTGTTGAAGAATGCCTACTTGAAGAACAACGATTTCGTTGTCCGTATGGAAGCTATAAAGCTTCTAGCACTTTTCCATCCCCAGGAGTCCGTTTCCCTGCTGCCGATGGCACTCAACGACAGTTACGAGCTCATACGCCGACTCTCAATGGCTTATGCACAAAGAAACGGAGACCCACAACTGATACCTGCTGTCGTAAAAATTTATTTGCAGCGTGGACAGGAACAACGCTTCGCTTTCCATGTCCTGACGGGAATTGATGCTTTCGACCCGGATTTGGTTCAGAAGGAACTCAAGAAGCAATCGGTCCAACTGCAATTGTATAGCGATACCGTTGTCACCCGTTTGGCTAAGCGCGTGCAAAGCGTAAAGGCCGATCAGGCAGAAGCTCCCGACATGATAAATAATGCCAGGCTGAAGCCACGCTCAAGAGTAAATTTAATTTACCGTTATCGTAACAGCCCTGAGGCGATCATCATTCCGGAACTGCTGAAGATCGCAGCCAACGGACAGGAGGATAAAACCATCCGCCTGGCAGCCGTCCAAACGCTGGGATGGTATGAAACCAACTACAAACGTGCAGATATTGTTGTGGGTCTGTCGCAGGTCAAGACCACAGATACAGAACTTACAGAAGAGATACAAAGGAGCATCAATCGCTTAAAGTGATCGATGTAAATCTGTACTGATAAAAACCCATGCCTGCCAAATCAAAAGACTTTCGCTTTTAAGGTAAATAATGCGGTATATGTATGTCGTCAGGGCCAGGATTACACACCAACAAGGCTTCCATCCGTCGGCAGTATTCAGTTGCCATGTATTCATAGGCTTCCCGTGAACCGCAGGCCAGACGCATGAGCAGACGGCCAAGGCCAAATTTGGAGAAAAGGTTGAGAATATCGGTGCACATCTTACTTTTAACGCTCAAAAGTTTGGAGATCTCACTAAGATTGCTTAATTTTGTTATCCATAACCGTTCCTCTTTAGTTTATTGATAATCAATGTATTTGATTACTACAAAGTTATCAGGGATTATCGAGAAGCTGTTATTTCAAGCCCTATCCTATAATTTGGGGTGGGAAACTTCAGTTGGAACCAATTTTATGCAGGTTTGCAATACATCATCTGTACAATA
>CALJCU010000485.1 GCA_938023885.1 uncultured Prevotella sp.
GATAAACCTCCAGGAATCGCTCCAAAAAGAAATCCTGAGAACAAACCGTTCAGGAGCCTACGCTTGTTCTACCGTCGTTGACTGTAATACGAGAAAATATCACGGTCTGCTCGTTGTCCCTGTGCCCGAACTTGACGAGGACAATCATGTGCTGCTCTCTTCCTTCGACTGCACAGTCATCCAGCACGGTGCCGCCTTTAACCTCGGATTGCATAAGTACCACAACGCTTTTAGCCCTAATGGACATAAGTATATCCTTGATCTCGACTGCGACAAGATACCGACCACCGTCTACAGAGTAGGCGGAGTGGTATTGAAGAGAGAGGTTGTCTTCCAACATTACAAGGACCGTGTGCTTATCCGTTATACGCTCATGGATGCACACTCTCCGACGACCCTCCAGTTCCAGCCTTTCCTCGCCTTCCGCAGCGTGAGACAGTTCACCCATGAAAATGCAAGGGCAAGCCGCGACTATGAAGAAGTGGAGAACGGCATCCGCACCCGGATGTACGACGGCTACCCGTATCTCTACATGCAGTTCTCCAAGAAGCCGGCCTTCAACTTTGACCCTGACTGGTATCGGGGATTGGAGTATCCGAAGGAGCAGGAACGCGGCTACTCCTCCACAGAGGACCTTTATGTACCAGGTTATTTCTCCGTTCCTATCAAGAAAGGCGAGAGCATCGTCTTTGCTGCTTCCACCTCAGAATCAAAACCTCACGGCCTGAAGACACTCTTTGACAAAGAGGCCGACGAGCGTACGCCACGCGACAGCTTCCTCCACTGCCTTATCAACGCCGCACACCAGTTCCATGTCCATGACAAGAACGGGAAACGCTATACTCTTGCCGGTTATCCCTGGTTCAAATGCCGTGCGCGCGATACGTTTCTTTCGTTGCCGGGCCTGACACTGTCCATCGACGAAGTAGATTATTTTGAGGATGCCATGGAGTCGGCGACACGGCAGCTCTACCAATTCATGGAAGGCAAGGAGCAAACGGGACTCATCACAGAGATAGAACAGCCCGATGTTCCTCTATGGGCTATCAGAGCCGTGCAGCAATATGCCAACAAACTTGGCATCAGGCTCTGTGCACAGAAATATGGCAAGCTCATCAAAGACATCATCTCTTATATTATCAGTAACAAACACCCTTATCTTGTGCTTGACACCAACGGATTGCTCAAGACCGACGGCAAGAAAAAGGCTATGACCTGGATGAACTCCACAGCCAACGGCAAGCCTGTCGTTCCGAGAACGGGGTATATAGTAGAGTTCAATGCCCTGTGGTATAATGCGCTTGTCTTCGCACAGGATATAGCACAGGAACTTAAAGACGGCAGTGCTCTGCAAAGGCTTCGCAGACTGGCTGAGAAATGCAAGGCTTCGTTTGTGGATACTTTCGTCAACAAATACGGTTATCTGTACGACTTCGTCGATGGCGATACGCCCGACTGGAGTGTACGACCAAACATGATCTTTGCTGTGGCACTCGATAACTCTCCCCTCACGCCGCAGCAGCAGAAGAGTGTCATCGACTATTGTACACGCGAACTGCTCACACCTAAGGGACTACGTTCACTCTCTCCGAAGAGTTCCGGTTACAACCCGATGTACGTCGGTCCACAGGTACAACGCGACTATGCCTATCACCAGGGCACGGCCTGGCCGTGGCTTGAGAGTTTCTACCTCTGCGCGTGCCTGAGACTTTTCAAACGCTCCCGCCTGAGCTTCATCCGCCGGCAGATGATAGGCTATGAAGATGAAATGTTCAACCACTGTATCGGCACGCTTCCGGAACTCTTCGACGGCAACCCGCCGTTCCGCGGAAGAGGAGCCATATCCTTTGCCGCCAATGTCGCAGGCATACTCCGTGCAACCGAATTACTGGAGAAGTTTAATGAAAACAAACAGGAGGATCAACAATGATTAAAGTATTAATGTTCGGATGGGAGTATCCTCCTCACGTGTACGGCGGTCTTGCTACCGCCAACTTCGGTATCTCGGAGGGACTCCACGCCCAGGGCGATGTCGGGATCACACTATGTCTGCCACGGCCGTTTGGGGACGAGGAACACACCTACGCTCATATCGTGGCCATGAACTGCGTCCCTGTCGTCTATAAAGACGTCGGCTACGACTATGTCAGGCAGCGTATCGGCAACCTTATGAGAC
>CALJCU010000486.1 GCA_938023885.1 uncultured Prevotella sp.
CTTGAGGCTGCAAGCATCGGTTACAATATGGCACCCGAGGATTTTGCACTGCGCCTGAACATCATCTGTGTCGGCGACGGCAAGATCATCACGCATAACGGTGGAAATCTCTCCACGGAGAACGGAGCCATACTCATGCATTACCTTAACGAAAAGCTTGGAAATACTGATATTAAGTTTATCCCAGGTATTCAATACCGACACTTACTGATAGTCAAACGGGCCAGTAAGCACATCGTCTGCGCCCCACCTCACGACCATCCTAACGGATCTTGGCAACAGTTGCTTGTCAAGCCGGAGAAAGGATGGGAGAACAGGCAGGAGCCTATCATAGACTTTGACGGAAAACCAACAGGAGAGGTCCGTATGACAGCTCAAGAGACAGCAGACTTGCTCAACGACCTCATCGTTAAGAGTCAGGCACTTCTTGAGGCGCATCCTTACAACAGGGACAAATCTGCAGAGGGTGAGCGTATGGCGAATCTCATCTGGCCTTGGGGCGGCGGTTACCGTCCCTCAATGAAGACGCTGACACGGAAATATCCACAGATAAAGCATGGCACTTGTATCTCAGCAGTGGATCTCATACGAGGCATCGGCCAGTATGCGGGACTTGACGTGGTGAAAGTGCCACGCGCCACAGGACTGGCTGATACCAATTATGAAGGAAAGGTTGCCGCGGCTCTCACTGCCCTCTACAATCAAGACTTTGTCTTTGTCCATTTTGAGGCAAGTGACGAGGCTGGTCATGACGGTAATCTCGCTCTGAAGCTCAAGACCATTGAGAACCTCGATCATCGCGTCGTAGAACCTATCTACAACGAGGTCAGGCAATGGGATGATCCTGTGGCTATCGCTGTGCTTCCGGACCACCCCACGCCAGTGGAAATTCGCACCCATGTCAAGGAGCCCGTTCCCTTCCTCGTCTGGTATCGTGGCATTGAGCCTGACAGCGTACAAGTCTACGATGAGGTGTCGTGCGTCAATGGCGATTGCGGCATGCTCTATCTCACAGAGTTTATGGACAGATTCATGGCATTAAAATAATTATCAAAGTGAAATATTACAGTACAAATCATAAAGCCCCAGAAGCAACACTGCGCGAGGCTGTAGAAAGAGGACTGGCACCCGACCGTGGGCTTTATATGCCGGAGGTCATCAAGCAGTTGCCTCAGAGTTTCTTTGAGAACATCGACAAGTTGTCTTTTCAGGAGATTGCTTTCGAGGCAGCCAAAGCCTTCTTCGGTGACGATGTAGATGAAGCATCCTTGAAGCATATCGTTTATGACACGCTGGCTTTTGACACACCTGTGGTGAAAGTTGAGGGAGATATCTATGCCTTGGAGCTCTTCCATGGCCCAACATTCGCATTCAAGGACGTAGGTGCCCGCTTCATGGCACGCCTGCTTCAGTACTTCATCCGTAAGGATCAGGAGACGACAGGAGACAAGCACACTGTGAATGTCCTTGTTGCTACAAGCGGCGACACAGGCTCTGCTGTCGCCAACGGATTCCTCGGTGTAGACGGCATTCATGTATATGTGCTCTATCCGAAAGGAAAGGTCAGCAATATTCAGGAAAGCCAGTTCACCACTTTAGGACATAACATTACGGCTCTTGAGGTTGATGGCGTCTTTGATGACTGTCAGGCACTCGTCAAGTCGGCCTTCATGGATAAGGAACTTACCAATCACATGATTCTTACCTCAGCCAACAGTATCAATGTGGCCCGTTTCCTTCCTCAGGCATTCTATTATTTCAATGCCTACGCTCAGCTCAAGCGTACAGGGACTCTGAACGGTGGTAAGAAAGTCACAGTCTGCGTACCCTCAGGTAACTTCGGAAATATCACTGCGGGACTCCTTGGTGCCAAAATGGGTCTTCCCGGGAGCCATTTCATCGCAGCCAATAACGCCAACGACGTCTTCTTCAAATATCTCCAGACGGGTGTCTACATGCCGATGGCAAGTAAACAGACTTTGGCCAATGCCATGGATGTGGGTGCTCCAAGTAACTTCGCACGCATCCTCGACCTCTATCATAACAGTCATAAGACTATCTGTAAGGATATCGGCGGTGCCACCTATCCT
>CALJCU010000487.1 GCA_938023885.1 uncultured Prevotella sp.
GCTCTTCTATAAGGTCTTTATTATCCAGCATAAAGCGTGCAGCTTCCTTCTGCTCTTCCGTAAGCCGGTCATATCCCCCGGGAAGTCTGTGTGCCCATTTCACCCAAATGAAAGTATTCATGAATCCGGCTGTTGCCCGTTGTTGGGGGGCAGAACTATTGCTTTGTCCGTTAACTGATAAGTGAGGCGCCTTTTCTCCATAGTTTCTGTAAATTCCTTGAAATCAGAAGACTCTGAGAAATGTCTCTTTAATATGGTACCAAAAGTATGGCTGATATCCCTGTGATGCGGTATCCCGGCATCCCGGCAGGCGTTACATTGTATCCGTTGTCAGAGACTGAATACAAAGGCTTCCTGCCTATGCTTCTCGGGGTCCTGTCCATCTCGGCCTTCACACTTTCTCCTGTCCACGACGGACTGACGCTCATTCCGACAATGCTTACGTCAGAATGAGATAAAGGCTTATCCGTACAATCAGCCGGAACGGCTAATTGCAGCAGCAACTTTTGTTTACCTGCGGAGATACTCTCGTCTGTAATGGTGACATAATCTTTGTCTGCGAATTGATCCCTGACTTTTGTATGCATGTCCAAGCCGGCCCTTTCGCACCAATCCTCTATGACTTGATTACTCGGAATACAGTCAAACAATTCTCTCTTGAAGCACTCGTTGAGAATCTCCAGTATTACAACTATAGGCCTTGAGCCACAAATTGGCAAACGGGATCTCAGCAGAACTGCAAGCTTAAGCACAAGTTCGTTATACTTGTATCCCCAAGCAGTCCGGAAAGCAATTTGCTTTGTTCCTCTGTCAGCCTTACAGTTCGCTCTTTTTTTATTCTTCTCCGATTTGAGACTTCTAAGCTCCGATCTGGTTAATTTCAATTTCTCATTCGCTTCAGCTAAGTCGTTATTGGCCTTGTTAAGCTCACGTTTCAGTCTGGCAATTTCCCTATCTTTTTCACTTTTCCTTGCAGTCATTCCTTTACAGTTATATATTGAATTAATACTGTAAAGGTACTGAATCTCAGAGAGATAAGCAACAATATAATAAGGTTAATATATATTTGCTTATCGATAATATATCATAATGCGTAACACACCATAAATGAGCCCCTTAAAACGGTTATGAAGTTATGCACAAACTTGACACCCTACTTTGATGCTATTTTATAGGTTTTATCATGAGATTGTCAAAATATGGCGTACTTCCATGATTACCCTCTAATGGTGCGATGAGCCCTGCCATTCCTTTGGGATAGAGAGCAGACTCGACTGTAAGTAATACCTTTCCATCTACGAAGCCTGTAATGAGATTGCCATTAAACTTTAGGGCAACATGGTGCCATACTGCAGGATTAAAATTTCTAATCTTGTTCTCTGCTAATACTTGTTCACCTCCATCCTCAATATTCTTGCTGTTCTTTATCAGTTTTTGCTGTTCAGCATCACCGATGAGCTCTCTGCTGTCCTTCTTTCCTTTTGTAATAACGAGCCGACAATTTCCATTGTCATCAATCTTAAAATAGTATCCTTTCGCCCATACGCCATAACCAGTTCCTACACTGCAAATGCGTCCCATAACTCCTGCTTCATCACCAGGATTCAGCAATATATCACAACTAACCTCATAGTTAGCCCACACGGAGTCGCCTATTATTGTATATCGATGCCATTCCGGTGCCCAACTGAGTGTACGGCTACCTACAGTCTGACGAATGCAAGAGCCTTTGCCATCGGGGCGTGAGACTATCTCAAAACAACCGATGATGTCCGCTGTATAATGAGGCAGATAACCTGTCTGGATACCATTACCATAGTTCTCGAAATCATCACTATAGGATATTGGAAATGGTTTGGATTTAGGTATGTCATCAAATGATACCTTTCTCTGGCCATTTGTCGTAGAAAGAGAATAGACAGTATTCGGCTCTACAGTAATACTGATGTATCCTTTTTCCAACCTTTTATCAGGAAGATGGGTAAACTGCTCCCTCTCATTACTACGCCAAACACAGAGCCGATCATGACTCAGCTCCTTAGGAATCCTGATATAAAGTTGTTGCTGTGCCTTTGCGTCCTTTGTCTCAATGATTATACTGTAATCATCTGTAGAATCACTGCGCAGTGTCACCATTGACCCTCCATATTCAAGTTTTCTGCATCCGGAATCCACATATTTCCATCCCGCTTTAGTAAACTGCCCATAATGTGCATACCCCCAAAGAGCCTCGCGTACACTATAATGTCCACTCCAAGGATCATGAGCCACTATCATAGCAGGATCAACGCTATAAGGCTCAAGAGGATAGACGGCGGCAATGTCATACCAGTTGATAATCCGTGTAGCTCCACTAACAATATAGTTCTCGTTGAAAGCTCTGACAATGGAGATAAGGCCGTCAAAGCCTTTCTTGTAGATATGCTCCTCGGAATTCCACACTGTCTTGCCCAGCTTCTTTATGATGTCAGCTTGCCTTGTTGTCATCGGTATCTCCATGAAAGTATGGGCACTCACGACATCCAGAGCATGACATAAGGAAGTATCGGTGAGCAAGTCATCAAGAAAATTCAGTTTTTCCTCACCCCAGTTGTCGAAGCCATGAAGTTTGACATTGCAAAAGCCGTTTTCATTCATAGCCTTACGGAGATTCTTTGCAAACGTGTAGTCGCTTCCCTTCTCATTGTGACAGCCTATGGCATCCATCTCCAGACCATAGATGCTACGCAGCCCTTTGATCCATGAAATATAATAGTCAACGGCCTTGTCAGACCAGAACGACCCCACCCATCCAGGCATGCTCCAAGCTGTTCCGTCGAGCAACAAGGAAGGATTTCTTTTTTTGGCCTCTACCATAATATTCCACATATAACCTCGACGGAAGTTGAAATCACCTTCATAATGACTGTGACTTGGCATAGATCCTTGCGTAGAGTTGCCGTCACCAGGAATCTCGACCAGCATCGTACTGATCGACGCACCTGTCATGGGCTTAAATACAAGGTCCAGTATCTCACTTCTTTGTTTTTCTGGATAGTCTTTCAGTAATACTGATGTTGCCCCTCCTCCGTTAACGGCACCTATTCCATCAAACCGCTTGCCGTTACAAACACCTGCAAGCTTAATAGTTTGATTGTAGATATTGTCATGGCCACTTGAACTTGAAAATGCAAATAATGATGCCGTTAACAGCAATAGGAACATTATGGTTCTACAGATTCTCATATTGCTACAATAAGATTTCAATTGACTAACTTTTAAATAAGAACTCACACACCCCTATTATATTGCATATTTTATCGGCTTCCCCAAGTAGATTCTCTTAGTTGTCTTACCATTGTATTTTATTTTCACAACTGGCTTCTGATTCTTTCTTTCTACTGTGAAGTCAAACACATCACCGCACAAATGTAGGTTACACACTGTCATCGTATTCCATTTAACAGGTAATCTCGGGGTTATAGAAAATGAATGTAACCCGGTTGCACGTAATCCAAATAGTCCTTCAATAAAGACTCGGGCATAAAGGGCACTTTCTGCTGAAAGGTGTCGCTGATCACCTTCAGGCCATGCTTCTATGGCGTAGGGGACATGCGAACCAAGCAGTCTTGTCCTTGAATATTTCTTGAGGATATCCAGGGCACACTCTGTTTCTCTTGCCTGCAAAGCACCACGAAGGGCATAGAGTGTTGACCTGTCCCAATACGTTTTATCTCCTTGTTGTGTCAGAAGTCTATTCTCTGTCCACAATTTTGGTGAAAATAAAGCCTCTAATGTTCCTTTTGCATGATCATAAATACCCATTGTAAGGGGCAAACAAATCCAAGAGCGTAACAATGTGTTTCCATCATAGTATCGATATGTATCAAAGCCTTGTATATCTGCATGAAAATAATTTTCGATAGCCCGGCGTAAAGCCTTGGCTTGTCTCAGATATTTGCTCTCCGTTCCCGTCTTAAGGTCTCTTGAGAGAAATGCTGCAGAAATGAGAGCGTCATAATAGAGTGAAGACGTGCAAAGATTAGCTGAACCTGCAGGGAACCGTCCTTCCAACTCGTTGTGATCTGACTTCACAACACCTTTTTCATTGAGTTGACGATGACAGTATTCCAAAAACCAGGTTATCAAAGGCCACGATCCTTTTGCGGTCTTTGCTGATCCAATCTCGAGAGCATAACGTCCTACTCCGTATGCTATCATAGCAGCGTCGCCACGGTCACCGGCACCATTCCAAATATCGTCACCTTCTGCTATAATGCTGCTTGGTATAGGACTCCCGTCTTTTGGTTGCCATTTTTCAAAAAGTTTCCAACTAACCATAGCTGATTCGTTAGCATATTGATAACCTATGAAAGGGAAGAAAGAGTTAGCATACTCAGCCTGATCGTTTGCCCGAATAGCGACATAGTATGCCTCACCTCCTGGGCCATGCATAGGTCCGGCTTTCGTCTGGAATATACTTTCGCATGCTTTGATCTTTGAAAATGCAAACATTCGGTTAAGCATAGGGTCAGGAGTCTCAAGAATAAGCTGGTTCTGAAGGAACTGTACTAGTTGGCGCCGTTTGGCTATTTCCTTATAAACATCAATATCAGCAGATTTCTGTTCTACTTTACGAGCAGAAAGAATAGCTGTAAAGGATACAGATTTCCTCGAAGCAACATCTTGTGTCGGTAAAGCACCATTACTAATTTCTATAATATAAGATCCTGCGACGCCTTCTTTCGCATCAGTTGTA
>CALJCU010000488.1 GCA_938023885.1 uncultured Prevotella sp.
TAAGGATATTTGCGCTCGGCAGTAGCTTAGATTGATTCATTAGATGAGGCTCAATTCTATCCACAAACCCAGACATTGCATTCTTATTTGTTCACATTCTTTTTAGGATTGTAGTCACGGTATCATCCTGCTTCCTGCTAAGACCTGCAAACATAAAAAGTAGGAGATAAACGTCTGCAATGAGCGTCTACCTCCTACTTGATTTTACCTATGCCATCGGCGACAAACGAAGGGAAGGACAATTAGAAGATTACTTTGCGTGTAGTGCCGTTATTATATCTGATTATATTCAAACCCTTTGTCGGATACTTGCTGACGATGCCGGCAGGAGTCACATAGTAGAGCGGCTGCGCCTCATCGGGCATGACAGAGGGCGTAGTGATTCCCGTCGTGACGGTGATCACCGTCCATCCTTTATCGCGTGCTGCTGCGATATTGGCTTTTTCGGCATTGGGCATCGCGATGTTGAGAATGCGTGCCCATGCGCGGTTGTTGTCATTGATTGTTACGCTCGACACATCTTTCAATTGCGTGATGAGATTATTGATGGCTTCGACAGAGAACTCGTTGCCCTGTAGCGACAAACCTTCCACTTTCTGGTTGGCAGATAGATCAAGCTCGGTCAGATGATTGTTCTCGGCAGCTATCCATTGCAGGTTGGGATTCTTGCTCACATCGAGGCGGTTGATGCGGTTGCTGTCGCACTCCAGCCAGGTGAGGATAGAGTTGTGACTGAGGTTGAGAGAGTTCAATTGGTTGTTGCTCACCTTCAGCCAGCTCAGGTTACGTATGTTTGCCACAGAGATAGCAGCGAGGCGGTTGTGCTCGAGTTTCACTTTCAGCAGACGATCGTTTTGGGTCAGATCCACCAAAGCGAGGTCATTATAGCCGGCGATGAGGATAGTCAGCAGCGGGTGTTGGAGCGTTGGGAGCGTTGTCAGTCGGTTGTGCTCCACGTTGAGATATTTCACGTTCGGATTCTGCGACAGGTCGAGCGTCGTGAGTTCGTTGTTGAAGAGATAGACGCCTTCGAGCATGGTATTATTGCCCGTAAGCACCTGCGTGAGGCAGTTGTGATCGGCCTTCAGCGTTTTTAGTTGCGTGTTGGCTGACACATCGAGCGTGGTGAGGGAGTTCGAGTCGGCATATAGTTCGCTTAGTTTGATCATACCTGTGAGATTGAGTGAGATAAGTCGGTTGCCTGCACAGTGCAGTTCTTCCAAACCGCCACACTCTTTCACGTTTATTTCATCCAGCCGGTTGTTGGAGCAGTCCACGTATTGCAGTGTGCTGTGGGTGGGTAAAATGAGGCGGTCGTATTGGTTGTCGGAGATGTCAACTTTCGAAAGTCGCGTCATTAAGGAGCAATCCAGCTCTCCTGTAATCTTGTTGTTGTGTACATCAATGACGCGCATAAAACTATTATTCCTGACGTTAAGCTGCTCTATTTTGTTGTTTTCAGCATAGAGTCCAGTCAGATAAGGTGCCTCACTCAAATCGAGTTGTCGGATGTTGTTGTCGCCCACCTGCACTTGTGAGAGCGAGGAAGCATGATGGAACTGGAGTGCCTCAATATTTTACGCGCTCGCAAAATCATAACCTTCTCGCCATAAATCTTGACTGTTTTTGATTTCAGCGTTTCAGAATAGTAGGCAGCTTTGTTGTAGGTTTGGAGTTTTCCGTCACCCCAGTCAATCTGAAATTCATCCCCCTTCTGACCACCGATGGCCAGTTCTACGGTCTTGTCAGACTCTTTGAAAGTTATCACGATGTTGGGCTCTTTCTGCTGTGCTTTGGCAGTAAAAACCATTGCCATCAGGCAAACGATAAATAAACTCTTTTTCATGTGTTGATGTTGTTTAAAAGGTTAAACATAAAGAGATGGCACAGGAGTGCATGCTTTTGTATAGCAAGGCATTGCAAATCTAAATGTTTGTAGTGATACATACAAATAATATTCAACTAATTTCGTTTGTTCGAACTGTCCAATTTTGTCATGTTTTTGTACATTACTTGCACTATATCCATTTGCAAGATTTTCTATTCTAAGGAAATTTATGTAAGTTCGCAACATCAATTTGCTAAAAGTTGAAGAACGGAAGATACACACCTAATATAATCCAAAATAGTATGCACACACAGTTCAAACACCTACTCTTTGCGGCAGGGCTTGCTTGCTTTACGCTGACAGCGCAGGCGCAGCCGAGAACGTCGCAAGCAACGAAGACCATCCAGATGGGAAATCCACTT
>CALJCU010000489.1 GCA_938023885.1 uncultured Prevotella sp.
ATCATATTTCTTCTGCTCACGGTGCTCTTATGTATGGGTGCCACAGCAGATACCCTGAACGGTGACAACAACCTCTCAGGAACCGTAACCGACAAGAAGAGCGGAGAGAAACTCGTCGGTGTTTCTATTTATTTCCCCGAGCTCTCCAATGGTACGACAACTAACAAGGACGGGCATTTTGAGTTTACCCGGCTCCCGGACAAGACTACGCCCGTCCAAGTGAGCTATCTCGGCCACAAGACAATCATTGAGAACATCGACCTCTCAAAAACGCACACGCTCAACCTCAAGATGGAAGAGTCGAATGCGATGATCAATGAGGTTGTCGTAACGGGGCTCACAGGCAAGTCTCTGATGAAGGACTCGCCCACTCCCATCTCCGTCGTCAACAAGACAATGCTTGAGGCAACGCCTTCCACGAACATCATCGATGCCCTGAGCTTCCAGCCCGGAGTCGCGCAGGTCACGACCGGAGGTGGCATCTCCAAACCAGTAGTGCGCGGCCTCGGATTCAACCGTGTCGTTGTTGTCAACGACGGCATCCGGCAGGAAGGCAACCAGTGGGGCGAGGAGCACGGCGTGGAGATCGACCCCGAGAGTGTCTCGTCGGCAGAAATCCTCAAAGGCCCCGCCTCACTGATGTTCGGCAGTGACGCAATGGGAGGAGCCATCGTCTTCCATGATGAGCCAACGGCAGCCCTCGGGACGATGGAGGCTAATGCCATGACGCAATACCAGACCAACAACGGACTCTTCGGTTACTCGGTCAACTTCAAAGGCAACGAGGACGGCATCGTATGGGACGCACGGTGGTCGCAGACGCTGGCTCACTCCTACAAGAACAAGCTCGACCGCTATGTCGCCGGATCTCAGTATCGCGAACGTGCCGCCGAGGGCATGGCCGGCATCAACCGGAGCTGGGGCTTCAGCCATCTGAAGCTAAGCTACTACAACCTCACGCCGGGCATCGCCGAGGGCGAGCGGAGCGACAGCTATTCCTACGGCAGGAACCTGCCTTTCCAGCAGGTGTATCATTATAAGGTGGTGAGTGACAACTCGGTCTTCCTCGGCAACGGCACGCTTCAGGCTGTCATCGCCTACCAGCAGAACCATCGTCAGGAGTATGAGGAAAGTGCCACGGACCCCGGCCTCGACATGAAACTCCATACCATCAATTATAATCTGAAATATCAGCTTCCCGTCACAGACAACTGGAACATAGCAACGGGCGTGAACGGGATGTATCAGAAGATGCTCAACGAAGGCGATGAATATCTTATCCCCGCCTACAACCTCTTCGACGTGGGTGCCTTTGCCACAAGTTCTTATAAGACCGGAAACCTCACGCTCAGCGGCGGAGTGAGATACGACAACCGCCACATCCACACCTTTGCGCTGGGTGACACCTTCAGCCGCCTCAGCCGCAACTTCGCAGCCCTGACGGGGAGTGTCGGCGCCGTCTGTGCCGTCAGTCCCAGGATGAATCTCCACCTCAACCTCGCGCGCGGCTTCCGGGCCCCTAACCTTAGTGAGCTGAGCTCCAACGGCGTACACGAGGGATCGGTGAGATACGAGCTCGGCAACGGCGATCTCAAGCCTGAATACTCATGGCAGATAGATGCCGGATGGGACTATACATCAGCCGTCATCTCGTTCCAGCTCTCACTCTTTGCCAACTTCATCGACAACTATATCTTCACTGAGAAGTTGGCAGGCGTGAAGACCAAGGGCTACGATACCTATCAGTACCACCAGGGCGACGCCCGCATGCTCGGAGGTGAGGCGAGTGTGGATATCCATCCCGTCAGCCGCCTCCATTTCCAGAACACGTTCTCCTATGTCAACAGCGTGCAGCTCCATCAGCCGCGCGAAAGCAAATATCTCCCATGGACACCCGCGCCCCGCTTTACGAGTGACCTGCACTACGACCTTATCCGTGACGGCGGCATTTTGAACAACACCTATGTCGCGTTGCAAGCGGAGTGCGACCTCCGCCAGAACCATTTCTATGCTTTTAACGGCACAGAGACGGCAACGCCCTCCTACACTTTGTTCAATATTCTTGCCGGTACTGACCTCAAGATCCATGGCCGTAAGCGTGCAAGCCTCTATCTCGGCTGCACCAATCTCTTCAACCGAGCTTATCAGAGCCATCTCAGCCGGCTGAAGTACGTGAAGGCAACACCCGACAACGGGCATCAAGGCATTTGCAACATGGGACGTAACGTCACCATGAAGCTCATCGTGCCAGTGCAGTTCTGACATAGTTTTTTTCTACGGCAGAACGGTCAGGGTAGCATGTACCCTCCGGAAAGGCTCACCGCTACCACAGTCTGTCCCCGCCGTCACGAAATGCCTGCGGAGACATACCCTCCAGACGCTTGAAGAACTTGCAGAAGGCACTCGACGACACGAAGCCTAAGTCCGACGCCAACTGCTTCACCGGCTGTGTGCCGCACCGCAGCGCCACCTTGGACCTGAGCAGCAACACGCGGTCTATCCATTCCTTAGGTGTCTGACCTGTGAGCTGTACTACCTGTGTGCCCAGATAAGACGGCGTAGTGCACAGCTCCGAGGCATAGAAAGCCAACTGATGCTCGTGCTGCACGTTGTCTTCGACCAATGTCAGGAAGCGTCGCATCAGCCCGTTCCCATCGCGTGCGGGCAGGCTGCCCCGCTGCCCGGCATGCCGGTTGTAGCACTGTTCCACAAACTTCATCAGAGATGCTATGAACGGTGCCGTCGCCCCGTCACTGTCTGCCGCCTCAATCACCCTGACCAGCATGCGCAAATAGCGGTTTATCATCTCCCGCTCGTCGTTCTGCAAATGGATGCAGAAGCAGCGGCTTGGATCGGAGAAGAGCAGCGGCACATGCCCGTGGAAGATGCTGTACAAATAGTCCTCACGCATGGCCAGACCATTATAAACTGACACTGTATCAAGCACGTACGGTGACATTACCGCCCCCCAATTGATATACATCAGATCGCCTTTCTGACAATGGTAGGGCACTCCGTCCACCACCAGTTCAGTAGCCCCCGCGGTCACCACACCCCACCGCATGCAGTCTACCCGCACGTGGCCCGCATCCCTGAACGACGAACGCAGAAAACGCGACATGCCAAGCCCCACGGCATAGGAGTCACGCACAAGAGTCTTCACATGGCCGGACCCGCCGCCGTCGAGAACCAGATCCCCGAAAACACTAAAAGGCACCACTGCTATCTTTTCATTCACAGTACTTCTCATGCTTCTGAGTTTTTCGGAAACAAAAGTAAGGAAAAAGAAATACAATACCATACGTTTCACCGTATTTTTTGTAAAATGGAAATTATTTCAAAGAAATATGAAACTGACTATTCCCTGCGTCTTTATAACTTTGCACCCAAAAACAGCGTGCTGGCGCAAAAGACAGCCGTAATACCCTGCAACGCCCCAACTCAGCCCGCATCTGCCATGCGCACTTGCAGGCACAAGTAGCACAACAGCGGCGTTGCGATAAATATCAAGATTAACCACAACAAAGCAATAATATATAATATAATGAAGAAGAGCATTCTACTCACACTTCTGTGCATCCTTATCGCACAGACTACACGAGCCAAGCTCACTGTCAGCAAGGCCAGTGACGGTACCGTCACCCTGACCCTCAACGCGGCGGGCGACCTCGCCAACGAATTTACTGCCATCACAGGTCAATGGCATAAGTTTACTGCATCAACAGAGATCAAGGCCATCCAAAACGTGACCAAGATTAAAGTGGTTACAGCCGAAGGAGTGACCATGAGCACGGAAGACCTGAACCGCCTCTGCGGTGCCGATGAGGGAGAAAACGAATTTCCAAACGTTACCACATTAGACCTGGAGTATGCAAAGGTCAATGACAACGAATTAACAAAACTCAGTTGGATGGACAACTTAAAAACCATTACCTTTCCACGTACTACAACCAACATCCCTGCAAGTTGCCTTATCAACAACTCGTGTAAGATTGAAAATGTCATCATCCCTGACAACAGCGAACGAAGTGTGACCATTGGGACACAGGCTTTCCATACTACATCCCTAAAGACCGTCGTGCTCGGACAAGTAGATCCAAATGGAACCAGTTCTATAGGAACAGAAGTGTTTCTAAATGACACAAATCTCAGCAGCGTAGATTTCCACTACGGATGGACCACCATAGGCACACATGCTTTTTATGGATGCAGCTCTTTGAAGAGCATCGTCTTGCCTGAAGGGGTCACAACTATAAAAAATGGTGCGTTCTCCAGCTCTGCAATCGAAGCAATAAGACTACCTGGAACATTGAAAACTATTGAGTCGACTGCATTCAATTGCTCAAAACTCAAGAGCATCACCATCCCTGCAAGCGTCACCAACATTGAGAGTGAGAGTTTCCAAGGATGCCAGTCTCTGACAGATGTGTACGTTTTAGGGACGGATACAAAGATTGCCAACGGTGCCTTTCAGTCAACGAACACATATAATTATAACTATCAGTCAGGTTCCAGTGACATGAGAAGCAGCTATACAAACAAGGATTCCAGCTATCCTGTCACGATACTTCATTATCCGGAAGCTGCCAAGAGCAAATATCTCAACTCAGACATTCTGAACCATAATACGCAATATCAAGAATACGTTCAAGACCAATACGGCAACTATTCGCCCAAGGAAGACCATGGACATTACACCATCACCAGTGGAGATTATGCAGGATGGAAGAACTTCATGCTTACACAGAAGATACGTAACGATGAGACTTTTGAGGACGACAAGCGCACAAGGGACAAGTGGTACACCATGTGCCTGCCCTTTGACATGACTGAGGAGCAGCTGAAGAGTGCCTACGGTGCCACCGTAGAGGTGGTGGAGTTCAGTGGCGTGACCTCAGAGAAGAAGGGCAATGAGAAGTACATCACCCTGCATTTCAACACTCCTGTAACAGAGACCAAGGCTCATCATCCCTACATGATCCATCCTGCCATACACGCCGGAAACAAAACGGGTATCAGAAACACCATCGTGGGCATTGAGAAGAAGCCGGAGAACGATACGAATCTGCAGAGCCAGAAAGTCACTCAGGCCTGTGACGGCATTACCTATACCTTCATAGGCAACTATGCTAAGGACAAGAGGCTTCAGCAATACAGCTACTACTATTACTCCGGCGATGACGAAACTAAATGGCCCAACGCTTTCTACAAGTGGACAAACGCTACAGGCAGCACATGGACACCCTACTTCGCCTGTGTGCTGACCTCTGCCGACGACGGCGCACGCGCCAAGGCCGGAACCCAATACTTCACCGAAGCCATTGACCATACAACCACCGCCATAGCTGTCCCGTCCACAGCCGGCAACACCATGCACGCCACCAACGGTAAGGTCTTCAGCATCAACGGACAGTTGGTGCGCGCCGGCAGCACCTCACTCGAAGGGCTGCCCAAGGGTATCTATATCGTGAACGGGAAGAAACAAATGGTGAGATAAACACAATGGCCCCTGCACCCCATGCAGGGACCATACTTCAGCAAGAAGAATAGAATTTATGAAACAGACCAATAGAAAGATGGAGACAGCAGGCTCCATGACCCATGCTGCAGCATGCGCACCACACAAGATATACATATACATCAAACCGGAGATAGATGTGATGCACATGGAATCAGCATCCACGATCTGCGCAGGCTCACCAACAAAGAGTGGATATGACATTGGAAGTTCCACTTCCCCGAACCATCAGTCAGGCGGCATCCGGACAGGTGGTCCCGGTATAGCCGGCGGCAAGCTATGGCAGCCAGTGGGCGAAAACATCTGGAGGGAAGAAGAAGACTCCATCTAACAGGCAACTATGGCACAGTCCCTGCAAAGCATCAAACACCGACCCCTAACTGTTATATCTCCTTCAGATCCACCATGTCGTGGTGTTTCTCGTGGCGTTCTTGCACCAACTTGAGCAGTTTCTCCTTGCGCTTGGGCTGGATGAGACGACTGACAAAGATATTCGGGATAGCCACACCAAGAGCGATGAAAAGGATGACGAGTGAAGCCTTGATAGCCCAGTTGAACGCGAAGGTAAGCTCACCGATGACACCGTCCATCTGGATGAAGCCGAAAAGCGAACGGTACATCATCACACCGGGAATCATCGGGATGACCGAGGGGATCGCGATAATCTGATGAGGGATGTGATGGATGTGCTGCGACTTTGTAGCGATGAGACTGGCAACACACGAGCCGACGAAAGAGCCGATGATGATGCCCTGGTCGAGACCGATGTTGCCGTTGGAAGGTCCGAGGTTAACGAAGTTACGCGTGCACACCGCAATGATGCCTGTCACAGCAAGCACGGGCATGATGCGCTTCGGCGTATTGTAGATGGTGGCAAAGCCCATAGACGAGATGGCAGCTGCGATAGCATAGTCGAGGAACGTGCTGTGTGGTGTCATGGAGAGATCCTTGACAAAATTGTCGATGCCACAGATCTGAATGGCGAACACAATACCAAACGACATGGCAATGATGATCATCAACGTAATCATGGCGCGTGTCAGTCCCACCTGGACGTAGTCGGACACCATATCGGTGACAAAGTTGATAAGAGGCACACCCGGCACGATAAACAGCGTGCAAGCCATCAGCGGATGATAAGGGGTGTCGGAATGGAGAAACGAAGGCAACGCGGCGGCTATCGTCGGGTTCAGACTGATGAACGTCGTGAGCCAACAGATAAGTGTAGCGATGAACGCACTGATGGCGATGCCCACATACCCGTTCCAATGTAGTTTGCCGAAGTACATCTTCAGGCGGAAGCCGAGGATAGCGGGAATGGAAGCATAGAAGAACGCTGGCCAGTCAGAGCCAAACTGCACACAGAAGCCGCCGCACGCGAAACCGGCACAAACCGCGATCATCCAAGGAGAATACTGTTTGCGAACATGCTTCACCGCATCAAGTTCTTCCTCATATCTGTCAAGGCTCCAGTCCTCCCGGATGGCTGTCCACAGCATCTTACTGATCTTGGAGATGACAGTGAACTCCACGCAGTGAGTGTCGACACGCTGGTATTTGGAGAACGAGTGGGTCTTGTCCGAAAGATTCACCATGATGATGTTGTAGTTGAGGTTGATGTGGATGTACTCTTCAGGCAGTCCGAGGTAAGCCTCACAACGCTTCATGTTACGCATGATGCGGGCACAGTCGGCGTTGCTCGCCATGAGCATGGCACCCGTGCGCACAAGAAGGTCAAGCTTACGGCGGAGGATCTGTACAGAAGAGGCGTCCTCGTCGCGTCTTGTCTCGTGGTCCACAAGACGCTCTTCAAGATTGGAGATGCGCATAGCATGCTCGTCCTGAGTAGTCTTGTGACTTTTCAGAAATCCGAATATATCTTTTGTATCCATTATTTTTTGACAAGAATATTATGACAGGAATGCCATCATTAAGATTTGGATGGAGATAATGCGCAGCAACATAGCGAACGGATAAACCGTGGCATAACCGACGGAAGGTGTGTCGCTCGCTGTGCGGTCGTTGGCATAAGCCAGGGCTGGCGGGTTCGTGTTTCCGCCCGAGAGCACACCGATGAGCGTGTAGTAGTTGATATGGAACGCATAGCGGCCGATGATGCCACCCAGAAGGATAGGAACCATCGTGATGATGACGCCGTAGCCAATCCACTGTAGGCCCCGCTCGTTGATAAGCGTGCGGAAGAAGTCCTGACCGGCCCCGAGACCCACACAGGCAAGGAAGAGGTTAATACCCATCTCACGCAGCATCATGTTGGCAGATATCGTGTTGTAAGTCACGAGATGATAGCGCGGACCGAAGTAACCCATGAGGATAGCCACGATGAACGGGCCGCCGGCCAGCCCGAGACGCACAGGCGTGGGGATGCCGGGAACAGGAATCGGCAGATTGGCAAGCAGACAGCCGAGGACGATACCACAGAAGATTGGGATGAGGTTCGGGTAGTTGAGTCGCTTCATCTGGTTACCGAGCACCTTATCGACCTTACTCAGTGCAAGCTCCGAGCCCACGACCGTGAGACGGTCACCGAGCTGCAGACGCAGATGAGGATGGGCCACGAGGTCCACACCGTTACGGTTGACACGCGTCACCGTAGCGTTGAAGTTACCGTTGATATCGAGCGACACAAGGGTCTTGCCCTGCAGCTCCGGACGGGTGACGATGATCCGGCGCGAGATAAGCTCTTTCTCAAACCGGCTCCAGTTGACCTCGGCAGGCTGACCGATGAGAGCCGTCACGGCATCAATGTCCTGCGGTGCCACGACGACAAGGAGCTTGTCGTGGAGATGGAGGCGTGTCTGACCGTTGACGATGGCATTATGTCTGGTATCATCGTGACTGACGATGCGCGAGATCATGAAATGGCGGCCTACAATATGTTTCACCTCACTCACCGTGACGTTGTCGATACGCTCGTTGGTGACTTCCAACGTGATGGAGCGTACGGCGAGAAGTTCCGGCTGGCCCTCGCCGGTCTCAGCTGTCTTCTCCTCCTCCGACGGTCTGATGCGAAGGATGAAGCGCAGCAGGATGAAGGCAAGGATGACACCAATGACACCCGTCGGGTAAGCCAGGGCGTAACCCGTAGCGATATCGGGGCTCTCCACGCCCCTGATGCTGAAGAAAGCCTGCTGGGCGGCTCCCATACCCGGCGTATTGGTCACAGCACCAGAGAGGATACCGACGATAGCAGTGATAGGAGTGTCTGTGGTGCAATAGACACCGATGGCCGTGAAGATACTGATAAAGATGGTGATGAGCACGAGCATGTTGAGCTGCAGTCCGCCTTTCTTAAACGAGGCGAAAAAGCCCGGACCCACCTGAAGACCCAATGAATAGACGAAGAGCACGAGCCCGAACTCACGGAGGAAGTGGAGCAGCTCCACGTTAAGATTAAGATTGAGATAGCCGAACACAATGCCGACGATGAGCACCCACGTGAGACCCAAAGAGATGTTTCTGACCTTTATCCGGCCCAACAACAAGCCAAGAGTGATGACCAAAGCAAGGATAAAGATGGAGTGAGAAACGCCGCCGCCCCAGTAAGCGTGCGAGCCTTCAAACAATGTCCTGATGAAATCCATTACTGATAATGTAGCTATGTATTATTGCGATAAATCACTGCAAAGTTACTACTTTTTTGAGGATTATTTATAATTTCGCACACACGAATACACAAATAAATATACGAAAACAAAATGGAAAGGTCAGCTTTTCCAACTACAACCTTTATTCGTGCCGCAACCACATGATGTACCAGGGTCACCAAATTTTTTACCGTAGTATGGGCAACACCACCACGGTATTCATATCATTAAACGCATGCTTATAAGGGGTGTTTTAAGCATCACCCAGTGCAGTGGCCGAAAAGTACCCGCTCAATACGCCTCACGGTATTTGTTCTCGTCCTTGTCCTGAAGCATGGACAAATAACTGTTGTAGCGGCTTTCGGCGATATAATGCTCCTCCACTGCTTTACGTACAGCACAGCCTGGTTCGCGGGTATGGGTACAATTAGAGAAACAGCAGTTTTTAGAGAACTTGAAAATCTCTCTAAAATAGCTTCCTATCTCCTCCGGTTCCATATCAAAGGAGCCAAAACCTTTGATACCCGGCGTGTCGATGAGCCATCCGCCCTCATCAGGGAGCGCTACCATCTCGGAGAATGTCGTGGTGTGCACGCCCGTGTCGTGAGCGTCACTGATGTCAGCCACACGTGCATTGGCACTGGGCACAAAGAGATTGAGCAGGGTCGACTTCCCCACTCCACTGTTGCCGCTAAGCAGTGTCACCTTGTCTTGCAGTTTCGCACGCAAGGGCCCGATACCTTCCCCCGCAGACGCTGATATCTGATAACATTCGTAACCAACGGTCTCATAGAGGTTCACCATCATCTCCTGATAATGACGCTCATCGGCATCAAGGAGATCAGTCTTATTAAAAATGAGAACCACCGGCACAGAATAAGCCTCCGACGAAGCCAGGAAACGGTCGATGAAGGTCGTGGAGGTCTCGGGGTGAGCCACCGTCACGATGAGGAAAGCCTGGTCGAGGTTACACGCAATGATACTGCTTTGCTTGGAGAGGTTTGTGGCACGACGGATGATATAGTTCTTACGGTCATCGATAGCCGTAATGAGTCCTTGACCTTCCTCGTTGATGATGATCTCCACACCGTCACCTACGGCCACAGGATTCGTGGAGCGGATGCCTTTGAGCCGGAATTTACCCTTCACCTTGCTCTCCACCGTCTGCCCCTCGTCGGTCAACACCGTGTACCAGAACCCCGTGTTCTTTATAACTAAGCCGTGCATCAGATTGTCATGATCTCCTTCTGCTTCGCTGCAAGCGTTGCGTCAATGAGCTTGATGTACTTGTCGTGAAGCTTCTGGAGACTGTCCTCAGCATCCTTCTCCTGATCCTCAGAGAGACCATCCTTGATGGCTTTTTTCAGTTTCTCCTTGTACTCAGCGCGGGAGTTGCGGACCTGGACCTTAGCCTGCTCACCAATCTTGTTGCACTGCTTCACGAGTTCCTTACGGCGGTCTTCCGTGGGCTGCGGGAAGTGGAGGATGACCATCTCACCGTTGTTCTCCGGTGTGATGCCGACATCCGAATCCATGATGCCTTTCTCAATATCCTTGATAGCCTTGCGCTCCCAAGGACGGATAGTGATGGTACGGGCATCGGGCACCTGCAAGGCAGCGACCTGGTTCAATGGTACCATCTGTCCGTACGACATCACGCGAACGGAATCGAGAATAGCTATGTTGGCACGTCCTGCACGGATACGTGCCAGTTCTCCCTCGAGGAAACCGGCGCTCTTCTTCATCTTGTCTTCAGCGCTCTTCAAAGTCTCTTTAACGTCAATCATATGATTATAGGTTTATATTCCAATATCGGTTACAAATTTAATTACTTTTCTGCAAAGTGAGAAAAGAAATCAGAGTTTTTTCGCTACGCGCCCTGCTACATGGTTTGTCAATGCTACAAAATCCGCGACGGAGAGTTGCTCGGGCCGCTTCGTCATCATATCATCTGCAAAGAACTCGGCGGAAGGCATGTTGTCCTTGCCGAACAACGGTTTAAGTGACACACGCAGCATCTTACGGCGCTGATTGAACACTGTCTTGACAACACGTCTGAACAAAGCCTCATCACAGCCCAAGTCAGTAACCTTATTGCGCGTCATGCGAATGACGGCGCTCTTGACCTTGGGCGGCGGATTGAACACATCCTCATCGACGGTAAAGAGATACTCCGTGTCGTACCATGCCTGAATCATCACACTGAGGATGCCGTACTGCTTCGAGCCGGGCCCGGAGGCGATGCGCAGGGCAACCTCACGCTGAATCATTCCCGTACAGCAAGGGATAAGGTCCCTATTGTCGAGCACCTTGAAGAAGATCTGCGAGGAGATATCGTAGGGATAGTTGCCCGTGAGTACAAACGGCTTACCGTCAAACACCTTCGTGAGATCCATACGCAGGAAGTCCTCGCCGAGGATGTTGTCGCGCAACTTCGGAAACTGCTCATAGAGGTAACGCACGCTCTCGGAGTCAATCTCCACAGCCTTGACCTCCCGCGGCTTCTCCACGAGATACTGTGTCAGCACGCCCATGCCCGGGCCGATCTCGAGTACGGGGATATCAGGGCATGCGTCCACGGTGTCAGCAATGCGCTTGGCGATATTGAGATCCGTGAGGAAGTGCTGGCCAAGGTTCTTTTTCGGTCTAACCTGCTTCATTAAAATTCGTATTAGTAAAGAGATCCGCGGCTTCATCCCTCGCGGAAGAAATCAAGGCACTGCTTGATCTCCTCGTCCGTTGCTGTCTGGTCAATATGTATGTCACCCACCTCGGAGAGCAGTGTGAAGTTGATCACGCCCGCAATATTCTTCTTGTCGTGGCGCATGAGGTTGATGAGTTCATCGTAGTCGTCGCATGTGATACCAAACACTCCATAGTTCTTACGGATATACTGCACCGTCTGATGCATTTTATCCGTGGGGAAACCAGCCTTGAGCGAAGAGAGATAGAGCTCGCAGATGAGACCGTAGGCCACGGCATAACCATGGAGGATCGGGGCCTTGCCGTTCTCCTTACTGTGGATGAGCGAGAAACTCTCGAAGGCATGACCAAAAGTGTGTCCGAAGTTCAACGCCTTGCGGATACCTTTCTCTTTCGGGTCTTTCGTGACGACATTCTGTTTCACGGCCACCGACTTTCCAAGCATTATAGCGAGGTGTTCCAAGTCAGGGTTGCCGAGGTCGAAGTTGAGCAGCTCAGCCCAGTTCTTCGTGTCGGAGATGAGTCCATGCTTGAGCATCTCCGCGTAGCCGGAACGGATGTTCCGGGCATCCAGGGAGCGCAGAAACCCCGTGTCGAGCAGCACAAACTTCGCATCGTTGAACACGCCCACCTCATTCTTCAACCCATCAAGGTTGATACCCGTCTTGCCACCGACAGAAGCGTCGACCATAGCAAGGAGTGTCGTGGGAACATTGATGAAGTCGATGCCACGCTTGAAAGTAGAGGCAGCAAAGCCACCGAGATCTGTCACCATGCCGCCACCGAGATTGATGAGCAGCGAGTGACGTGTAGCCCTGCCGCGATCCAGCTCACGCCACACGTAGACCAGCGACTCCACGTTCTTATGGATGTCACCCGGCTCAATGGCTACGACATGAGCATCACGCAGGCCGATAAACGTCTCTATCACTGGCCAACAGTTCTTGCGCGTGTTGTCGTCGGTGAGGACGAAGATATTGTCGTGCTCGCACTCTGATATCGCCATCGCCAAATCAGTGGCGAGTTGATGTGTGATCATCACTCTCTGTTTCATAGTTTGCATACTTAACGTTCAATTGCAAATATAATCATAACAAACCCATAATACTAACAATATAACAATAAATTATTGTTTTTTAATATTTTCATTTGCATTATCGCGCATTAAACCTCGTCTTGTGCATGTTTGACGGAAAGATGCTTGTGGGATTAGCGAATTGTGGAAACGACCGAATAATTACAAAAAATGTTTCATCCCGTTAAACTTCCCACAACAATTAAACCCTTCCCAGGTCCATTACGTTTAATAGTCAGTATTAATCTGAAAATTACAAAGTAAGAGAAAACACAATGAAGAGATTTCTGACACTTGCCCTCTTGGCACTGACCACCGCTCTCGCCATGGCACAAAGCCGTGAGATTTCAGGAACCATCACCGACAAACAGAGTAAGGATGCTGTGTCGTTGGCAACGATTCAGCTTCTGAAAAAAGACTCGACATTCATCACAGGCACGACCTCGGGCGACAACGGTAAGTTCACGCTCAAGGCTCCTTCCGATGGACAGTATATTCTGAAGTTATCCAGTATAGGCTACAAGACCATCACCAGACCGATCACCATCAGGGAGGATGCTGACGTGAAGCTTGGCAACGTCCTCTTTACTGCCGATGCCATCATGCTGAAAGAAGCCACGGTGACGGCACAGGCGCAGAAGGTCGTGTTGAAAGAAGACACATTCGTCTACAATGCCAGTGCTTACCGTACCCCCGAGGGTTCCACTATCGAGGAACTCGTAAAGCGCTTGCCTGGTGCACAGGTGAGCGATGACGGTAAGATTACTATCAACGGTAAAGAGGTGAAGAAAATTCTCATCGATGGCAAAGAGTTTATGACCGGTGACTCGAAGACGGCTATGAAGAACATCCCCACTTCCATCATCAATAAGGTCAAAGCTTATGATCAGAAGAGTGACCTCTCAAGGGTCACCGGCATTGATGACGGTGAGGAGCAGACGGTCCTCGACTTCGGCATCAAGCCGGGCATGAACAAAGGATTCATGGCAAATGTCGATGCGGGCGCAGGAACGAAGAGCCGCTACAGCGACCGCGCCTTCGGGGGATACATGCATGGGGACACGAGGATCTTCGGAATGGGAAACGCCAATAACGTCAATGACATGGGCTTCGGTGGCCGGGGTGGTGGCTTCGGACGTGGGCGGAACGGGCTCAATGCTATGAAAATGGCGGGATTCAACATCAACTATGAGAAGAAAAACAAGATTAAGGTGGATGGCAGCGCTCGCTGGAACCACAATGATGGTGACACGCAGACAAAGACGAGCTCCGAAAACTATGTCAGCACCATGGGATCGTTCTCAAACAGTTTGAACCATAATCACTCACGCGGCAACAGCTTCAACGCCCAGGCACGCGTGGAATGGACCCCCGACTCCATGACCGACATCATGTTCCGACCCACCTTTTCGCTGAGCACAAGCGATGGTCTGTCCTCAGGTTCCTCGGCTTCATTCAACAAAGACCCCTACTCCTTTGTCACTGACCCGCTGGCTAAAGCAGCCCTGACACAGTTGGCTGCCGACAGCGTCATCGTCAACTCGAAAAACTCCAACAGCATTACTTATTCAAAGAGCAATAGTTTCGGCGCGATGCTACAACTCAACCGTAAGCTCAACAACTGCGGACGCAATGTGACCGTTCGTGGCGACATAAGCTACACCGACTCCAAATCAAACTCCCTCTCTACTAACAACGTACATCTTTATCAGATCCAGAACACATTCGGTCAGGACTCTACTTATCAGACGAATCGCTACAACCTCGCACCATCGACAAAATGGAGCTACACCCTTCAGGCTACCTACAGTGAACCGTTGTGGAAGGCTACGTTCCTGCAACTGCGCTATCGGTTCCAGTACAGTTACAGCAAGAGTGACCGATCCACATACGATTTCTCCAACCTCGGAGAGAACTTCTTCTCAACCGTGTCACCTGCCT
>CALJCU010000490.1 GCA_938023885.1 uncultured Prevotella sp.
TCTTTCCGTGAATCTTGCCTTTCAGCCGCGGGTCGAAGAGCAGATGGCGAAGCGTGCCGTCAACACCGGAGATGGAGAGGTTATGCATGAGCTGGTTGTAGATAGGCTTATGATGGTAACCAAAAGTAAGGACGGCAACGAGGGCGTGCGGCGACAGGTGGTTGCGGGTGCAGAGACCGCAGCCGTCATGAATGACGAGGGCGGTGCCGCGCATCTTAAGGGAGTCTCGGAGGAAGATACGGATGTATTTCACGCCGGCATTGGCAAGAGCGTCTGCCGACCCGTTGTTGTTGGGTTCAGCAGCGTTTCCGAGGGTGTAGAGAAGACTCGTAGCCTTGGTGTTGCTGGAGTTCTTCCACATGACGCGGGTCACGCAAGACACCGGGTGCATGTAACGGAAGCGGCCTGTCCACTCCTTGGACGCAGGAGCTCTGAGCTCGCAGTTGCCTTTCATGCGGACACCGGCATCGGCGAGGGCTTTCTTCATAGCCGTGCTGATGGCATCAGGACCTTTGAAGAGGATGCCATAGGATGAGAATGAGAGATCCCAAGGATACCAGTGTTGCTCAGCTTTCACCTTCTCTTTGAGTTTAAGGTTCAGCAGACATTCGCCGTCGATATAACGGATGCCCATTCTGCGGAGATGACGGGTGAAGATGGTCAGATCCTCAGCTCTGAGTATCGGGTCAAGGCCTGCCATGATCATGATGTCGCCGCGGAGCGTGTCCTTCTCTACCTTTCCGCGGGTGTAGAGTGTCGTACGGTAGGTGTAGTCGGCTCCGAGCTTGTTGAGAGCCGCTACACCGGCGAGGAGCTTCGTGCAGGAAGCGATAGGCTGGGCATGGTCGATGTCTACGGCGGTCACAGGCTTGTTGGCCGTGAGGTCATAGACGTACAGTCCGAAACGGCCTTTCACGCGTGGCTGTGCGCAGAAAGCCTTCAAGTGCGACTGTAAGGCTGTGTCAACGTTTGCAGCAATGGCTTTCTTGTCACTCTGGTTCTCTACTGTCTCTCTGCTTTCTTTGCTTCCGCAGGCTGCTGTCGTCAGCATCAGCAGACAGAGCAAAGCGGTTGTTATCCTTGAAAAAGGCCTCTTAGAATATTTCATTCTCGAAAAAACATATCTTGTTGTTGTATGTGTATCTGTGGCTGGCCGTCACTGTATGACGGCTTACCCGACATGTATCTTAGGGCGGGAGCTGGATCCGCCCTTACGTCAGGTCCATCGTGTGTCGAACGTTGCACGATCGCCGGCCGGTCATCAGAGGATTGTGTGTCGAACGTCGGAAGATGGCAGTCAGACGGAGAGCTTCGATGATCCTTTGGCTTTGAGGCTCATGTCTAAAGCTTTGACGCTGTGAGTGAGCGCACCGAAGGAGATGAAGTCGACACCGGCTTTGGCATAAGGAATCATGGTGTCGAAGGTGATGCCTCCCGACGACTCTGTCTCGATGTGGGCCAGCGTGCCGTCGGTGTTCTTCGCAGCATGGACGAGCTCCACGGCTTTCACAGTGTCGGCAGGAGTGAAGTTGTCGAACATGATACGGTCGGGCAGGTCTTTGACGGCCTGCTGCAGTTCGGTGAAGTCGCGTACCTCACATTCTATCTTTAGGTCGAGCCCTTTGTCCTTGCAGTATTGTCGGGCACGTGCGATGGCGCTGTGCACGCCGCCGCAGAAGTCGATATGGTTGTCCTTGAGCAGGATCATGTCGAAGAGTCCGATGCGGTGGTTTATGCCGCCTCCGATGCGTACGGCCTCCTTCTCGAGCATACGCATGCCTGGTGTGGTCTTGCGGGTATCGAGGACGCGTGTCTTGGTGCCTGCGTCGATGAGTGCCTGCTGGTAACGGTGTGCCATGGTGGCGATGCCGCTCATGCGTTGGCAGATGTTGAGCATGAGACGCTCGGTGGTGAGAAGGCTCTGTTCACAACCGCTGACGGAGAGCACGATGTCACCGGGACGTACGTGGTCGCCGTCGTGCATGTGCATCGTGACCCTCAGGTCGGGGTCGAAACGATGGAAGACCTCTTTGGCGGCACGCTCGCCGGCAAAGATACCTTCTTCCTTGATCATCAGTTCACTCTCGCCCATGGCATCCTTGGGGATACAGCAGAGGGTTGTGTGGTCGCCGTCGCCGATATCCTCAGCAAAAGCGAGGTCGATGAGACGGTCGGTAAGTTCTTTTTCTGTTTGCTTGTAGTTCATGTCGTTACTATGAAAGGCTTAACATTTTCTCGATTGGTTTCACGGCTTCGCGTGCTATGTCAGATGGGATGGAGACCTGTGGCTGCATTGTCTCGAGGCAGAAGATGATCTTTTCAAGCGTGTTGAGCTTCATAAACTCACACTCGTTGCAGGAGCAGGAAGCGGGGACGCCGCCTTCGGCTAGCGATGTGCCGATGCCGTTCTCGCCTTCGGTCACCTCCGGCGGAACGGGAATGAACACCTGATCAGGGCACTGCTTGCGCATCCCGAAAAGAATACCGGCCTCTGTGGCAACGATAAACTGCTTCTGCTCAGGGTGCGCCTTGGCATAGGTGAGCATGCTTGCCGTGGATCCTTTCACGTCGGAGACAGCCAGTACAGGCGCTTTGCACTCTAAGTGTGCCATGACGATGGCGCCGGGATATTGCCGTTTCAGTGCAAGGACTGCACCGACGGAGAACTTCTCGTGAACATGGCAGCCACCGTTCCAAAGGAGCATCTTCCGCCCCGAGATGGAGTTGATGTAGTTGCCGAGATTGTAGTCGGGACAGAAGATCAACTTTTCGTCTTTTGGCAGACTGTTGATGACCTTCACGGCATTGCCGGAGGTGACGCAGCAGTCGGACAGGGCTTTCACGGCTGCCGTGGTGTTGACATAACTGATGACTTTATAGCCCGGATGTTCATTCTTGTAGGCTGCGAGGTCGTGTGCGTTGCAACTGTCAGCAAGGGAGCAGCCGGCTGCCGGGTCAGGCTCCAGCACGATCTTGTCTGGTGACAGCAGCTTACAGGTCTCAGCCATGAAATGCACGCCGCACATGACGAGTACGGGAGCATCGGTCTCTGCCGCCTTGCGGGCGAGGGCGAGGGAGTCACCGATGAAGTCAGCCGCCTCCTGTATCTCTGGCCGGGTATAATAATGAGCGAGGATCAGCGCATGCTTCTCCTTTACTAATTTCTTTAATCTATCTTTTAGGTTCTCTATTTTTTCCATGGTGATTATCGATACGATTTATTGTTTATCCCTTTAATTTAATCCCCTCCCAAAAGGGGAGGGGATTAAATTAAAGGGAATGGCTTTATATCTCTCTCGGTTTTGGCAGGTAGTCCACATTATAGTGCAGGCCGCGGCTCTCATGGCGCTCCATAGCTTGGCGGGTGATGAGGTAACCGACATTGATCATGTTACGGAGCTCGCAGATGTCGCGTGTAGGCTTGACACGGCGGAAGAGATCCTCAGTTTCTTCGTACAGCATGTCAAGACGGGTCCATGCTCGCTTGAGACGCAGGTTGGAACGCACGATGCCGACATAAGTTGACATGACCTGACCCACTTCTCTTTCGTCCTGGGTGATGAGCACCTTCTCCTCGTTGGTGAGTGTGCCGAGGTCGTTCCACTCCGGTACGTTCCCCTGAAACTTATAGTTGTCGATGTTTGCGATGGCATGCTCGGCAGCACTCTTGGCGTAGACGACGGCTTCGACGAGCGAGTTGGACGCCAGGCGGTTGCCGCCGTGCAGACCCGTGCAGGAACATTCGCCCACGGCATAGAGACGATGGATGGAGCTCTCGCCGTTGAGGTCGACCTTGATGCCGCCGCACACGTAATGGGCAGAGGGACAGACCGGTATCATCTGCCTCGTGATGTCGATACCGATGGAGAGACATTTCTCATAGATATGCGGGAAATGCCTTTTCGTCTCCTCCGGGTCTTTCATCGTCACGTCGAGGCAGACGTGATCGAGACCGTGGATCTTCATCTCATGGTCGATGGCGCGAGCCACGATGTCGCGGGGGGCGAGGGAGAGACGCGGATCGTATTTCTGCATGAACTCCGTGCCGTCGGGGAGTTTGAGGACGGCGCCGTAGCCACGCATAGCCTCTGTGATGAGGAAGGCGGGGTGAGTCTCGGCAGGGTTGTAGAGCACCGTGGGATGGAACTGTACAAACTCCATGTCCTTCACCGTACCCTTGGCACGGTATGCCATGGCAATGCCGTCGCCTGTGGCGATGCTCGGATTAGAAGTCGTGGCGTAGACAGCACCTGTGCCGCCGGTGGCCATGAGCGTGACGCGAGAGAGATAGGTGTCGACTTTCTGTGTGTCGGGGTTGATGACGTAGGCACCGTAGCACTCGATGTCCGGCGTGCGGCGTGTCACCTCCTGGCCGAGGTGGTGCTGAGTGATGATTTCCACGGCGAAGTGGTTCTCAAGGACCGTGATGTCGGGGTTGTTGCGCACAGCAGCCATCAGTCCGCGCTGAATCTCGAAGCCCGTGTCGTCCTGGTGGTGAAGAATACGGAACTCGGAATGACCGCCCTCACGGTGCAGGTCGTAGGATCCGTCGGCTTTCTTGTCGAAGTTGACACCCCATTGTACGAGGTCTTTGATAGCGTCGGGTGCGTTTCGCACTACGTGCTCCACCGCCTTGGGGTCGGAGAGCCGGTCACCGGCGACCATCGTGTCGTGGATATGCTTGTCGAAATTGTCCACGGCGAGGTTCGTGACGGAGGCGATGCCACCTTGTGCCTTGGCTGTGTTAGCCTCGTCAAGGGTAGTCTTGCAGATGATGGCGACGGTGCCTTTGTGGACTTTAGCTACTTTGAGGGCAAAACTCATACCGGCTACGCCACCGCCGATGATGAGAAAATCGTAATGATATATCATTATATTTAGGTGTTTTTTGATGCTTGTTGTTTTGCAGGGTCGTTTCTTAGGATGATGAGGATGACGGCTGAGAGGATAAGCACGATGCCACAGAAGAGACGCAGCGTGAAGTCCTCGCCGAAGAGGCAGCAGGAAATGGCTACGGCCGTGACGGGCTCGACGGCTCCCATGATAGCCGTTGGGGTGGCGCCGATGAGCTTGATGGCGATATTGATGAGGAAGAGACTGCCTACGGTGGGCAGCCATGCGAGCTGGATGCCCCAGATCCACTGTGTGCCATGGAGCAGTTGGAGCCGCTCTCCTTTAAATGACATGAAGATGATAAGCGCGAGCCAGCCGAAGAAGACAACCCAGGCGGTGAACTTCTCGCTTGACATGCCTTCGACCTTGAACTGTTTTACATAAACGATGTAAAGGGCATAGAGCAAGGAGGAGAAGAGGACGAGAATAACGCCTGTGGCTGAAAGGGTGGTGCCGCCGTTGCCGCTTCCACGATAGAGCAGGGCGATACCTGAGACGGCGAGAAGGATGGCAAGGGTGGTACGCCAGTTGATGCGCTCGTGATAGAACATGACCATGATAATGGCAGTCATGATGGGGTAGGAGAAAAGAATGGTGGAAGCGACACCGGCGTTCATGTAATGGAAACTCTCATACAATGTGAGAGAGGACATGGAGAACATCGCGCCGAGAATGGCGAGCTTGATAGCATGACCCCATTTGATCTTCAGTGATTCGCCACGCACGAGGAGCCAGATAATGAAGGTGATGACGGAGATGCCATAGCGATGGAAGAGAACGGAGCCGGAGTTGATACCGTCGGCATAGAGTGGCAATGTACCTAAGGGGTTGGTGCCATAGAAGACGGCGGCAAGGATGCCGGCAGCGAAACCTTTCACACGTAAGCCCATCCAGGACCGATGACTTGGCAATTCCATGATTCTTTTCTGCTAATTCGCGGCAAAGTTACAGATAATTGCAAATATCTCCAAAATATATCGTAATTATCCTTTGCCAAGCAGAGAAGGAAGCGCTTCTAAAGCAGCATAGAAGTGCCAGAATTAATCAAGTCCCCAGTCGCTGAGCATCTCGACTTTTGTTGCCGACTCTACTTTGTTCTC
>CALJCU010000491.1 GCA_938023885.1 uncultured Prevotella sp.
CCCATCTCTCAGATTGTCCTGAAGTTCGACTACACCAAACGTTTTCTCAAGAGTCCCTGCAACGACGAGCCCGCCGTCAATTTCGGTATTGCCTACGAAGGGTTCTTCCTGTAATGGTGCAGCATGACCAATAACCATACTAACAAACAAAATCACAGTTTATGAAAAAGATTTTCAAATCGGCGCTGTTCCTCATGGCAGCAGCCACGATGACTATGGGCATGGCGTCCTGTAGCAGTGATAACGACGACAACGGCCCCGCCGTTAAAGTAGGCGATCTGACCGAGGAGGATTATCTCTCCAAGACTGTCTCCGGTATTGTCAGCAACACCATCAATGCCACCTATGCTGAGATGGCTGTCAACGCCACCCACTTCTACAACCAGATGAAAACGCTGCGCGACGCTGTCGATAAGGGTAATGCCACACAGACAATGGTCGACAACGCCTGCGCCAGCTGGAAGGCGGCGCGCGCCTGCTACGAGAAGAGTGAGGCTTTCCTGCTCGGAGCTGCCAGCGACTACGACATTGACCCGCATATCGATACCTGGCCCCTTGACCTCTCTGCACTGCACAGTCAGTTGCTGAACACTACACAGCTCGCACGTTACACCACAGATGATGAGAATGCCAACATCGACAACATTCACGGAGATCTCAACCAGAACCTCCTCGGCTTCCATTCTGTTGAGTTCATCATCTTCCGTGATGGTGCTCCTCGCAAGGTAAGCTCTTTCAACAGTACTTACGATGACTATAACGACCGTGCCAATTTCATGGATATCAAGCCCATCAATGAGCTGAAGTTTGGTGTGGCTGTGGCGGGCGACCTCATGGGATCGATCTACGAGTTGGAGGTGTGTTGGTCAGGCGGAACGGCAGAACACAAGGCATGGCTGGACAGTCACGAGTGGAAGACAAGCATGCCGAGCAGCAGCCTCACTTATGGCGAGAACATGAAGAACGCCGGAAAGAGCGGCAGTCTTTACACGTCGGTGAAGAGTGTTTTAATCGCACCTTTATGGAATTGAAATTCACTAATGTCAACGTGGGAGACATGAAACAGTACGGTTTTAATCGCACCTTTATGGAATTGAAATCGCTGCTCGATGGTCCTGGCGGCAACGCTATCTGGTTTTAATCGCACCTTTATGGAATTGAAATGTCTTATCCTGCATGGTCATCGTGACGCCGTTCTGCGTTTTAATCGCACCTTTATGGAATTGAAATAGAAAAAATATCACAACTTCTCTGAACTGCTCGAAACAAACGATATCTGGGAGGTTAAATAAAACATAGGGGGAGCGGCCGGTCCCCGACTTATCAATGCACCAGGTAATCATTACATTGTTAACAAACAATAATATTCACACTGCAATTTTGCGGAGTGAATATTATTGTCTAATTTTGTACCTGCTTTAAAAAGTAAATACATATTGTCGGCATAGCTCAGTTGGTTAGAGTATCACCTTGACATGGTGGGGGTCCTTGGTCCGAATCCAAGTGTCGACACTTCCGAATTATTTCTCCAGTTGTTTTTATTTGAATATTCCCACCAGCGAGCTCTTGTAATTCTGCAAGGCATTTTTGAGGGTTGCATCTACAGCAGCATTCTCATCTCCACTAATCGTATATTTGAAGTCGCCGTGATTGATGCGGCCTGCACCATAGAAACCCGTCAGTAGGGTAGGGAGCTCAAGAGGATCATCAGCCTGATAACTATACATCAGGTTTTCATCCGTATCAAAATTATTAT
>CALJCU010000492.1 GCA_938023885.1 uncultured Prevotella sp.
GGTTACGGAGCTGATGTGATGGCGCAGGAGCCGCCGAAGGCTGACAACCCGTTGCTTCGTCAGCCACATGCTTACCTCACGCCTCATATAGCTTGGGCAACTTTAGAGGCACGAAAGCGGTTGATGGATATCTGCGTAAACAATGTGGCTGCTTTTGTTAGTGGCAGACCAATCAACGAAGTATAGTGGAAGCGCTACAACTTGCCGACCCTCAACTTGTCCGAACAGTTCAGACAATCATTGAGATCCTCGGTACTTTGGCTTTTGCCATCTCTGGCATCCGGCATGCCGCGGCAAAGCACCTTGACTGGTTCGGTGGCTTTGTCTGTGGCTTTGCCGTAGCTATTGGTGGTGGTACAGTCCGTGATGTCATGCTCGGCCTTCCACCTTTCTGGATGACGTCACCGTTGTATATCATCTGTACCATCGTTGCACAAGTGTTTGTCATCTCTTTCTCAAGACTGCTCCGCCGGCTCGACAACGCATGGTTCTTCTTTGATACTTTAGGCCTCGCGTCCTTCACCATCACGGGCATTCAGAAAACCTTGGAGTGTGGCTATCCTTTCTGGGTAGCTATCATCATGGGATGTATCACAGGAGTTGCCGGTGGAGTCATCCGTGATGTACTGCTCAACAAAACTCCCGTCGTGCTTCGCAAAGAGATCTATGCCAGTGCAAGCATCATGGGTGGAGTACTTTATTGGATACTGAATGTCTTAAAAGCCAATGTCGCTGTTATGGTAGTCATCGTCTTTCTGTTTATTGTAATTGTCCGTATTCTCGCCGTAAAATATCATATCTCCCTACCCGTGCTGAAGAGTGATGAAGGACCGGATGGAAAGGTGTAATCGGACAATTTCAGGTCTTGCTAAATAGAAAAACCGCAAGAGCTTTGCTTACCTCACGGATTATTAGTAATTTTGCAAAGAATATACACAGAAAAATAATTCATTGTAATGAAGATTTCATATAAGTGGCTTAAGGAATACATTGACTTTGACCTTACCCCACAAGAGACAGCCGATGCACTGACCTCCACGGGTCTTGAGGTAGATGCACTTGATGAGGTTGAAGCTATCAAAGGTGGGCTAAAAGGCCTCTATGTGGGCAAGGTGCTCACCTGTGAGATGCATCCGGACAGTAACCATCTTCACATCACCACAGTTGATTTAGGTAAGGGTGAGCTGCAGCAGATTGTCTGCGGTGCACCCAATGTAGCGTCTGGCCAGAAAGTGATTGTCGCTGATTTAGGCTGTAAGCTCTATGATGGTGAACGGGAGTTTGTTATCAAGAAGAGCCGTCTTCGCGGTGTCGACTCTTATGGAATGATTTGTGCTGAGGATGAGATTGGCATAGGCACAGATCACAGTGGCATCATCGTATTACCTGATGATGCTGTAGTAGGTACACCTGCCGCTGAATATTATCATTTGGAAAGCGACTGGGTTTTTGACATTGATATAACCGCAAACCGCGCTGATGCCCTTTCTCACTATGGTGTGGCACGTGACCTTTATGCCTGGCTCGCCCAGCGTGGCTATAAGACCAGTCTACATCGTCCTGACTGTACCAAGTTTCATGTTGACAACGAGTCGATGCCTATTGATGTGGAGATTGAGAATACGGAGGCATGCAAGCGTTATGCCTGCCTGAGCATTACCGATTGCGATGTCAAGGAAAGTCCGAAATGGTTACGGGAGAAGCTCACAGTCATCGGTCTGCGCCCTATCAATAATATCGTTGATATCACTAACTA
>CALJCU010000493.1 GCA_938023885.1 uncultured Prevotella sp.
TAACAAAGCGTGCCGATAAAGCACCTGTTGACGGCAACTTCACTTATCGCGTTCCCTCCAATGGAATCACCGATCAGCAGTCCAGCGGTCGTTGCTGGCTCTTCACGGGACTCAACGTGATGCGTGCCCGCATGATTAAGGATTACAAGCTCGGAGAGTTCACTCTCTCCCAATCTTTCCTCTCCTTCTATGATCAGCTGGAGAAATCAAACCTCTTCTTGCAGTGTGTCATTGACTACGCCAAGGAACCGATAGACTCCCGCCAGAACACCTGGCTCTTCGAGCATCCTTTGTCCGATGGCGGCACGTTCAGTGGCGTACAAGATCTCGTGATGAAGTATGGCGTTGTTCCAGCCGAAGTTTTCCCCGAGAGCTACAATGCTAACAACACATCGAAGATGGCAGAAATCATTTCCTTGAAGCTTCGCCAGTACGGACTTGAACTGCGCGACATGGTCAGCAAGGGAAAGAGTGCTACCGATTTGCAGAAGCGCAAAACAACGATGCTGGGCGAAGTGTACCACATCCTGCAAATCTGCCTCGGCACACCCGTTGAAAAGTTTGTTTGGACCCTCCGCACGGCCGACGGAAAAGCTGTCAGCACAGCCGAGTACACTCCCAAGCAATTCTATCAAGAATTTGTGGGTAAGGATCTCAAGAACGATTACGTCATGCTTATGAACGACCCGACGCGTCCTTACTACAAACTCTACGCAGTAGACCTCGACCGACACACATACGACGGACGCAACTGGACATATATCAACCTGCCGATGAACGAGATTAAGGCAATGGCCGTGAAGTCACTCAAGGATACCACCATGATGTATATGTCCTGCGATGTAGGTAAGTTCCTCGACAAAAAGACGGGTGTTCTCGACGTTGATAATTATGACTACGCTTCGCTCTTTAATACCACCTTCCCCATGAATAAGGCTGAGCGCATCCAGACCCATGCCTCTGCTTCCAGCCACGCCATGACGCTCATGGCTGTAGGGCTTGACGCAACTGGCAAGACCACAAAATGGATGGTAGAAAACAGCTGGGGGCCAACGTATGGCTACAAAGGACACCTCATCATGACCGACAAATGGTTGGATGAATACCTGTTCCGCTTGGTAGTAGACAAAAAATATGTCGATGCAAAGACGCTGAACATCCTCAACCAGAAACCGACCCTTCTTCCTGCTTGGGACCCTCTCTTTCAGGCAGAACAGTAAGAACACATCCTTTGCGGCTTTGGTCGCTTATATATATAATGAGTGGCAAGTGAGAACTTGTCACTCAATTTTATAAAGTTCATGCAAAATCCAGAACTGGAACGCGCTCGGCAGATAGTGGAATGGACAGGTACGAACCTGTTTCTCACAGGCAAAGCAGGAACAGGGAAAACCACCTTCCTGCGGCAACTCCGCGAACGCAATCCCAAGCGCATGGTGATACTCGCACCCACCGGAGTCGCCGCTATCAACGCCGGCGGCTCTACTATCCACTCGTTTTTCCAGTTCGACTTTGGCCCTTACCTGCCCGGACGGACGAAGATGGAGTATAAGTTGCGCAAGGACAAGGTGAAACTCATTCGCAGCCTTGACCTCATCGTC
>CALJCU010000494.1 GCA_938023885.1 uncultured Prevotella sp.
GACAGCCTGGTCGGTGACGTTGAGCGCCGTGACAGCACCGCCCACGAAGTCGTCTGATCCCGGGCAGTCGATGATATTGAGTTTCCTGTTGTTCCATTCCACGTGAAAGACGGTGGGGAACACGGAGTATCCAAGGTTCAGTTCTACTGGCATGAAGTCTGAAACCGTGTTCTTTCCCTCCACGGTACCACGGCGCTTGATGACTCCAGCTTCGAACAACATACTCTCGGCAAGCGTGGTCTTGCCGCTGCCTTTGGCGCCGATGAGCGCAATGTTCTTAATCTCGTTGGTTTGATAAACTCTCATATCAAAAGCATTTTAAAGTTAGTTTATTTCCCTATAAAGGGTTTATGTCTTAAACTAGCCTAAAGTTAGGAAGAAAAAAGACAAGCTCAAAGAAATCTTTGAGAAATGTGTAATATTTTAAAAGTATTTAGTAATTTCGCGGGTATAACACTGATTACCCAATATTCTCATGTCTGAAAAAGCCGGTCTTTATATACATATCCCCTTCTGTGTCTCGCGCTGCATCTACTGTGGGTTCTATTCCACTACCTCGTTGTCTTTGAGGGAGCGGTATGTCAATGCGTTATGCAAAGAGATGGGTCTGTTGCCTTATAAGCCGGAGATAGGCACCATCTATTTGGGTGGGGGCACGTCAAGTCAATTGTCTCATCAGTGCCTGGCGCGTATCTTTCACCATATATATAATGTGTATGATGTTGACAGTGATGCGGAGGTGACGATGGAGTGCAACCCGGATGATATTGTCCGGGGGATGTTTATGGACTTGCCTGTGAGCCGTGTCTCCATGGGTGCACAGACTTTCTCTGATGAGCGCCTGCATTTTCTGCGCCGCCGTCATTCGGCTGCGGAAGTAGACAAGGCTGTGGATATCCTCCGGCAAGACGGCATCGTGAATATCAGTCTTGATCTGATGTTCGGCTTTCCCGGAGAGACGATGGATGACTGGAGAGCCGATATTAGCCATGCTCTAACTCTTCATCCGGAGCATCTCTCTGCTTATGGACTGATGTATGAGGAAGGTACCCCACTCTACCGTATGTTGTCACAGGGACAGGTAAAAGAGACAGATGAGGAATTGAGCCTAAGCATGTATTCGGAACTTATTGATACACTCACAGCATCCGGTTATGAGCATTATGAGATAAGCAACTTCGCGCGGCTTGACCGTCATGCGGTTAGCCCTTGGCGCAGCCGGCATAACTCAAGCTATTGGCATGACGTGCCCTATATCGGGCTGGGGGCCGGTGCCCATTCCTACTATCAGCGTACCCGCCACTGGAACCCCGACAATATAATCAGGTATATGGAGAGCATTGAGAAAGGCATCCTTCCTTATGAAGAAGAACAGATAGATGAAAGTACCCATTATGATGATATCGTCACCACGGTTCTGCGTACGCGGGAAGGTATCGACCTGTCGTTGCTCGATGAGAAACACCAAAACTATCTGCTGAAGAATGCGGAGGACTATGTGAAACGCGGATTGATGGCCCTTGACAATAACTGTCTCCGCCTTACCCGGGAAGGGATAAACGTCAGCAACCGCATTATGAGCAGCCTGATGGACGTGTGACGGCTACGCGCTGGTGCCGGCACCGCCGTGCCTCCTGCCGTCTTGGCCATTGTTGCAATGGTGCTTGCTCTGCGGACGTTGGCATCGAGATCCAGACTGGAAGCGCGCAGGTCACCCGTGGCACGGGTGCGGAGTCTCACACTCAGAATGTCCTCGGCAGTGGTGAACTTGTCCTCCGAATCGGCACCATGAGCGTTCCTGATGCCGCAGGAGGAGATGGTGAGGTCGTTAATCTTCACGTTCTTGCCATCAAGGATCATCTCCTTGATACAGCGCACCATCGACTTCATCACGCCTAAGCACATAGCCTCAGAGGAGCCGGAGTTGTGCTGCTCCATGTGCCTGGCAAGTGCCTCTGAGTCCGTCGTCTCCTCCACTGCGGGAACGGCGAACCACTTGTTGTAAGACTTGCTTCCGGTAATCTTGTCCTGACGTAAAACATATTAAATCATTAAATAATAGAGTTACGAGCGCCTGGCCGCAGGCTTATCGTACACGGCGAGGTCTATGCCGATGACCCACACCGTGTAGCTTCTCACCATGAGAGCGGGGGCGGGGTAAAACTGGAACAAAGGGCTTGTCACCGTTTGTTGGGGAACGTACCTTTCTGATGGCAAAGGAACGAAGTAATATAAAGGTGGACAACAGATGATTTTCTATTGTGGAAAATCACCTGTCAACAAGAAAGACCACC
>CALJCU010000495.1 GCA_938023885.1 uncultured Prevotella sp.
CCGTATCCTCCGGCCCCATGCCGTGTTGCTCCAGTTCTTTCCAGCCGCTTTCTGGGTCATCCTCGGCTCCTTCCACCGCATGACGCAGGGCGGTATCGCCGCCGGCGATGAGTCCGTAGACCATCGTGGGAGGTACGCCGAAAGTCGGCGGAAGCTCTGAGGCATCGAGCACTCCGAGACGTCCGCTCGTTCCGGCGCCCATGTAAAAGATTCGGCCACCTTGCTTCATGCGGGGGACAATCTGCTTGACGAGCGCTTCTATCTGCGGGATGGCTTTCTCGACGGCGAGCGCCACCTTCTGGTCTTCGTGATTGATGTCCACTAACAGTTCGTGAACGTTTTTCTTTTCAAGGTCGTCGTAGAGTGACGACTGTTCAGTGATCTTGACGAATGGTTCCATGGCCCCTATTTTTCAGTGTGATAATCAACCATTCCCTCCATGGGTGTCTGGATGATACGCCCGGGATGCATGTTCTCCTCTTGCAGCACTTCTAGCAAAGGCTGTTTGTAGATCTTCGCGATACTGCCATTGAATCCGATGGGCAGTGTCTGCCAACCTTCATACTGCATGACATTGCGGCAGAGGAACGATCGGAAGCTCTCTTTCACAAGGCGGCGTATCTGTGGGTCCTCAAGGTTCTCCTCAAGGAAAGGCACAAAGGAGGCAAGGAACGTGTTGGGTTTCGGCAGACGGTAGACGTGGTCGATGATCTCTGCGGATGTCAGATGGAACTTTTCGAAGAAACGCTTTGTGAGGGTCTCTGACATCTGGTTCTTCAGTATATCTCCGACAAGGAGCTTGCCGAGCACCGCTCCACTGCCTTCATCCCCGAGGATGAAGCCTAACGGCGACACGTTCTTCACGAGGTTCTCCCCATCATAGGAGCAGGAGTTGCTGCCTGTGCCGAGGATGCAGGCGATGCCGGGCTTGTGGCCGCAGACAGCGCGTGCGGCACCGAGCATGTCGCTTGCCACCTCGCACGCGCCGCTGATAGTGAGGTTCGCGCGGAGGGCACGCTCCACGATGGGCTGCTTCTCTTTCGTGCAGCCGGCACCATAGAAATGCACCTCGCCCAGTTCTGTTGAGGGAAGCTCCGGCACGAGATGTTCTCTTATCTCTTCCGTGATGGCTTCTTCCGACATTTGGAAGGGGTTCATGCCGCTCGTGCGAAGCTTCTTAATAAGTTTTCCGTTATCTACGAGGCCCCAGTCGGTCTTTGTGGAGCCGCTGTCTGCTAATAATATCATAAATTCTTTATAGTTTAATATATATCTTTTTCTTGTACAGCCATAATCCTACCACCCAGCAGGTCATCACGCAGAAGCATGCCCA
>CALJCU010000496.1 GCA_938023885.1 uncultured Prevotella sp.
AGAGCCTCGGCGAAATCCTTGTAGAAGTCGCGTGTGCGGGTATAGAGATGCGGCTGGAAGATAACCGTGATCTTACGGTTGGGATAGAGCTCACGCAGACTCTCAGCCGCCTGCAGGATCTCTTTCGGATGATGGCCGTAGTCGGAGAGCAGCACGTGGCGGTCGTTGCGAATCTTGAAATCGAAACGACGCTCCACGCCATGATAGGTCTCCATGCCGTATTTAATCTCTTCCGCGGTACAGCCGTTGAGCTGTGCCAAAGCCATGGCGGCCGTCCCGTTCTCAATATTGATAGGGACAGGCTGGCCGAGCTTGACGCCATTGATGTTTCCTTTGGGAGAGATGAAATCGAAAGTTATCTCACCGTTCTCAATCTTGATGTTCTCTGCATGGAAGTCACCCTTGTCGCGGCTGTAAGTATATGTTTTGACACCCGGCTGTACGTTGGGTCTCATCTCCAGGTCTGTATGGATGATGAGTGCGCCTCCGGGCTGGATAAGCTCTGTGTAGTGGCGGAAACTCTCAAGGTAAGCCTCTTTAGTACCGTAGATGTCGAGGTGGTCAGGGTCGGTAGCTGTGATGACTGTCATCCATGGACGGAGCCAGTGGAAGGAGCGGTCAAACTCATCAGCCTCAATGACCACGTAGTCACTGGTATCGGAGAGGATATAGTTTGTGCCATAGTTCTTTGAGATACCCCCGAGGAACGCATTGCAGTCGACGTGGCTCTGATGCATGATATGAGCACACATTGTGGATGTCGTGGTTTTGCCGTGGGTGCCGGCCACACAGAGCCCTTTATGGGTACGTGTCAGGATGCCGAGCACCTGCGCGCGCTTCTGAACCTCAAACCCGTTGTCGCGGAACCATGTCAGCTCCTTGTGAGTGGCCGGGACAGCCGGGGTATAGACGACGAGGCATGTAGCCTTCTCTCTGCAGGCATGGGGAATCTCACCAACATTCTCATCGTAATGGATAAGCATGCCTTCCTTTTCCAATTGTTTAGTGAGGGCAGACGGCGTGCGGTCATAGCCTGCTACGACAACACCACGATGGATGAAGTAGCGTGCGATGGCACTCATGCCGATGCCGCCTGCACCAATAAAGTAGACTGCCTTAATATCTTTCAGTTCCATTTGTTTTATGTATTATACAGGGATTTTCGGGTATTGGTGTACGAGCTTGAGCACTTCGTCAGCGATGATGTCTGCTGAGTTGGGGAGTCCGAGTTTCTTAATGTTTTCACTGAGCGACTTGAGCTTCTCGTCGTCGTTGACGATTTCCAAGGCGCATTTGAGCAGTATGTCAGGAGCCTCTGCGTCTTTGACGTAGATAGCTGCATCCTTGTTGACGAGCGCCATGGTGTTCTTTGTCTGGTGGTCTTCTGCCACGTTAGGGCTCGGTACGAGAATGACAGGCTTGCCGATGAGGCAGAACTCGCTGATAGAACTTGCTCCGGCACGGCTGATGACGAGATCGGCTGCATTGTAGGCAGCGCCCATGTCCGTGATGAAGTCGAGCACTTTGAGGTTGGGGATGTCACCGAAGTCCTTCACGGCCTTGTTCATCTCTTCGTTGTAGTATTTGCCTGTCTGCCAGATGAACTGTACGTTGGCGTCCTTCACCTCGTCGAGGTGGAGTCGTATGCTGTCGTTGATGGTGCGTGCTCCTAGACTCCCGCCTACAAGCAGAATGGTCTTCTTATTGGGATCGAGCCCAAACTGCTTTCTGGCATCTTCCTTGGAGATGTTGTCGTTGACGACATCCTGACGTACAGGGTTGCCGGTCATGATGATTCTTTCCGCGGGGAAGAAGCGCTCCATGCCGTTGTAGGCCACACAGATCTTCTGTACCTTTGTGGCAAGCATCTTGTTGGTCTTGCCTGCATAGGAGTTTTGCTCCTGGATGAGGCAAGGCACGCCGAGGCTATGAGCTGCGTCGAGGGCTGCTGCACTGGCGTATCCGCCTACTCCCACAGCTACGTCAGGCTTGAAGGTGCGGATGATACGCTTTGCCATGAACTTGCTGCGCAGGAAGTCAATGGCTACACGGATGTTCTTCAGTGAGTAAACAGGACGTACGAGGCCACGCACGGGAAGACCTTTGATCTCATAGCCTGCCTGCGGCACCCGTTGCATCTCCATACGGCCTGCGGCGCCTACGAAGAGGATCTTAGCCTCCGGATGCTTAGTCTTGATGGCGTTGGCTATGCTGATGGCTGGAAAGATATGTCCGCCGGTGCCTCCTCCGCTGACAATAACTCTTAGCTCTTTTTCCATTTTGCTTTATTTCCGGGTGAAATCACCTGTTTTGCTTTATTTCCGCAAAAGTAATCATTTTTTTTCTTATTGTGTCCAATATTCAGCTAAATTATTTCTGCTGTGGTTGTTGGGCCTTATTTCCGCTCTTTTCCGTGGTCGTTGCTGCCACACTTGCCGTGGCGACGTTGGAGGGCGCTTTCTTACCATTTTCCGTGTTCTTTTTTGCTGTCCGGCTCACACTGAGTATGACACCGATGTAGATACAGTTGATAATACTCGACGTACCACCTTTACTGATAAGGGGCAGTGGCTGACCGGTCACGGGAACGATGCCTACGGCTACGCACATGTTGAACAGAGCCTGGATGACCAGCAACAAGGCCAGTCCCATGGCGAGGAAAGCCGGGAAGTTGTTCTCACACCGGTTCGCTATTCGTCCTATGCGGAAGAGCAGGATGATGTACAGCATGGCGACGAGAAAAGCGCCTAACAGCCCTGTCTCTTCTATGATGATGGCATAGATATAGTCGGAGAAGGCCTGTGGCTGGAAGTCACGCTCCTCACTGTTGCCTGGACCTTTCCCGAAGAAACT
>CALJCU010000497.1 GCA_938023885.1 uncultured Prevotella sp.
CAAGTCACTGTGAAGCCGCAGTCGGCATTGATACTGCATAATTAAACGGCTAATATACAATATTATCCCCAAAATATCTTAAAAAGGATGTTTTGGGGATATTTCTTGTTTCATTCTTTTTACCTTTGTGGCCTAATCAGACAAATCTCTTTTATGGATATTTTCTTGGATGTTGAGAACATCACAAAACGATTTGAGGGCCATGTGGCTCTCAATAACGTGTCGTTGTCGGTACGCAAAGGCCGTATTTTTGGCTTGTTGGGTCCCAACGGCGCCGGTAAGACAACGCTTATTCGTATTTTGAACTGTATTACGGCACCGGACAGTGGTCAGGTTGTTTTCGACGGCCGGCCGATGGAGACTGATGATGTGATGCGGATAGGCTATCTGCCGGAGGAACGTGGTTTGTACCGCAAGATGAAAGTGGGGGAACAAGCCATCTATCTTGCACGGTTGAAGGGGCTGAGCAAGAAGGAGGCTGTGACGCGACTGCGTGCCTGGTTCGACAAGTTCGGCATCATGCCTTGGTGGAACCGCAAACTCGAGGAGCTGTCGAAAGGTATGGCTCAGAAGGTACAGTTTATTATTACCGTGCTGCACAATCCCGACCTCCTTATCTTCGATGAGCCCTTCTCCGGCTTTGACCCTGTCAATGCCGAACAACTCAAGCAGGAGATTCTCCAGCTCAAGGAGCAGGGTCACACCATTATCTTCTCAACCCACAATATGGCCAGTGTTGAAGAGGTCTGCGACGACATAGCGCTCATCAATCATTCTGAGGTCGTTCTCCATGGTGAGATGCGCCAGATAAAAGACCGGTTCCGTACGGGACTTTATGTGTTGGATACGCCTCAAACGTTGACAGGGCAGGAAAGGCATTCTTTCTCTATCGTGTCACATGATACGCGGTCCGGGATGGAACATTATCTTCTTCAGGCAAATGAGGGGGTGAGTGGCAACGAACTGGTCAGGCTGTTGTGTGATGAAGTGGAGGTACAGTCCTTTGCCGGGCAGATACCCTCTATGAACGACATCTTCCTGAAAGTCATAGGCAAGGATACGAAGTGGAACGAAGAACAGATAGAGAGAAGGTCATGAACAAGATACTGATCATTATTCAGCGCGAGTTTCTGAAGCGCGCGCAGAAAAAGAGTTTTATTATCCTCACCATAGTTATGCCGTTCTTGATGGCGGCCATGATTTGTGTGCCTTTGTGGCTCTCCTCTATGGAGAATGACAAGCAGCAACAAGTGGCAGTCGTTGATCCTTCAGGCGTCTATGTCAAGGCTTTGCAAGGCTCTCGTGCTTTCGAGTTTCGGGCCCAGTCTGCTTTGACCAAGGAGATGCAAGGAGAGGATTCCCCCTACGATGCAGTAGTGACGGTGACGGGTGACTTGGTGAAGAATCGGGGAAAGGTGACGATATACAGTCGCAAGGAGATACCCGCCAATCTGCTCGACTATATCCATTCCCGTTTTGATGAAGCCGTGCAGAAGCAGAGACTTGCTTCGGCAGGTATTCCCGGACTGGATAAAATCATTGTTGATGTGCAGCAGAGTGTACCCGTTGAGACCGTCAAGTGGAATGATGAAGGTGAACAGCAGTCGTCAAACACTGAGGTGGCTATAGCGGTCGGATTTCTCTTTACCGCTCTCATCTATTTATTTGTTATGATTTATGGTGCCATGGTCATGCAGAGCGTCATTGAGGAGAAGACGAACCGCATCGTGGAACTGTTGGTAAGCAGTGTGAAGCCGTTTCAGTTGATGATGGGAAAGATTCTCGGTGTGATGCTTGTCGGTCTGGCTCAGCTCTTCTTGTGGGCAGTGATGCTGGCTATCATTCTTGTTGTTGTTTCTGAAGGTTTCGGTGTCGATGTCATGTCCCCTGAAGTGAAAGGTGTACTGACAGCCCTCTCCAACCTGCCTTATATTGAGATAGGTGTCATGTTCTTGGTCATGTTCGCAGGCGGTTATCTCCTTTATGCCAGTTTCTTTGCAGCCACGGGTGCCAGTATCAATGAGCAGGAGGATTCCAACCAGTTTGTGCTCCCCGTGACGTTGATCACGCTTTTTGGCTTTTACGCCGCCATGTATAGCGTAGAGAATACCGACGGCCCTTTGGCCTTCTGGACCTCCCTCTTTCCGCTCACTTCACCCATTGTCATGATGGTGCGTATCCCGTTTGGGGTACCTTTGTGGCAGGAGATACTTAGTGTCGTCTTGCTCTATGCTACCGCTTTTCTCATGATATGGCTTGGTGGAAAGATCTATCGGGTGGGTATCCTGATGTATGGCAAGAAACCAACAATAAAAGAAATTGTTAAGTGGCTCAGGTACTAGTGCAGGGGCGGTCCCATGTGTCCGCCCGTATTTCGGATGGCGGAATGATAGGCGCGCAGTAGTTTGCAAAGCAAGGGTAAACCAAAGAAGTGCATGAGCTTCAGTTTCAAACTGTCGTAATAGGGCAATACAGGGAGCTTGATGTCCCTTGTGTCTCCCGTATAGATGTAAGTTTGTAACTGAATATTGAGAACGTGGCGATAGTACTCAGCAAAGCCGTCACGTGTTCTCAGCCGTGAATCGTTGATAATTGTCAGGTGGGCTTGGAGCAGGTCACGATAGCTGTTGCCACGAGCTTTCTGCGTGATGCCATTGGCATTGTAAGTATAGTGATAGAAACAGAGAGAGGTCGTGCGAATGCGCTGTGCTATTTGAAGAAGGTGCCACAGGGTCGGCACATCCTCGAATTTTTTGCCTTTAGGGAATTGTACATGGTTGAACAGTGAGCGCTTGTAAATCTTATTGCAAGCGTAGGTATGAGTATAGGCATGACCGTCCAGCCAATAGGACAAAGGATCAGTGTATGATTTATTGAAAAGTTTTTTTGGAGTTAGGTCCTTGTATAATTGCAGGAAGTAGGAATATTCGAGAATGTCGCAATGCTCATTGATACAGAGAGGCAAGAGTTGGCTGTAGGCATTCGGCTCCAGATAATCGTCAGAGTCGACGAATGTGACATACGTGCCTTGTGCACTCTTCAGTCCTGCGTTTCGCGCCTCTGACAATCCGGCATTGACCTGATGAATGACATGTACATTTTTCTCACTTGAATATTCGTCGCAGAGGATAGGCGAACCGTCGGTGGATCCGTCATCCACGATAACAATTTCCATTCCGTCAACATTCTGCGCAAGCACGCTCTCGACACACCGTTTGAGCGTGCCGGCAACATTATAGACGGGGATGATGACGGAAAGAAGCATTAGAATTCAATAACGAGCGCCTCGCGCTGTGTGAGCGGAACGTTCTTGGTCAGGTCTACGGTAGCACCTGTGATGATGTCTTTAGCCGTCTTATGGTCTTTGATAACCTCGGAGTAACGGGCGACGTTCAGCTCATTGGCAGAACGCTTACCGTTGAGGATGGTCAGCACGGTCTTGCCCTGATACTGCCGTGCGATGACATACACGCCGTTATAAGGGATGAACTGTGTCTGTGAGCCTTTGCTGATGACCTCGTTGCCTTGGCGCCAATGGAGCAGGCGGCTCTCCCAATTGAACATCTCGTTCTCAGCCTTCGTGCGTCCGGTTGCCGTGAAGCAGTTGTGTTTGTCATCGGGGAATCCGCCGGGGAAGTCTTTACGCACGTTGCCGTCGGTGACCTCTTTTGTGCCGTTCATCAGTACCTCCGTGCCGTAATAGAGCTGCGGGATACGGTTGATGGTGAGCAGCAAGGCAAGGGCCTGTTTGAGCATGGTAGAGTCTTTGGTGTTGCCGAGGAAGCGGTCGGTGTCGTGGTTCTCGATGAACGCAAGTACTGACGATGGATTGGGGTAGAGATAGTCGTAGCAGATCGAATTGTAGATACGGTTGAAGCCGTTCCACCATCCATCGGTCTCCTCGTGCTTAGCCTTGTTGAGCTTGTCGAAGAAGGAGAAGTCCATTACCGTCTTGAGGTAACTGTTCGTGGAAGAGAGCTTCGAGTCTTTTTGCCAGGCAGCCGTATACTGGGGCTCCGTGACCCATGTCTCGCCTACCGTGTTGAAGTTAGGATACTCTGTGTCGATGGTCTTCATCCATTGTGCCATAGCTTTGCGATCAGCATAAGGATAAGTATCCATGCGGATGCCGTCAATGTCAGCAGTCTCGATCCACCACTCACTGCTCTGGATGAGATATCTTATGACATGTGGGTTACGCTGGTTGAGGTCCGGCATCGGCTTGACAAACCAACCGTCGGTTGTCTCTGCCTTGTCGATATCTGAAGCGTAAGGATCG
>CALJCU010000498.1 GCA_938023885.1 uncultured Prevotella sp.
GACGACCCGTGGGCGCCCCCGCCACCGGTTGTCGAGGCCGGCGGGGTCCGGCTGGGCGCCGCCGGTGCCGTGGGCCTGGGCGGTCTGGAACTCCTCGGGGCCCGCGTCCACGACCCCGCCACCTTCTCGTTCCTGTCCCCCGACCCCCTCGACCAGCCTCCCCTGGCCCCGTGGGCCGCGAACCCGTACTCGTACGCGGCGAACGACCCGCTCGCCTTCACCGACCCGACAGGCCTCAAGCCCCTCACCGACGCCGACCTCGAGGCCTACAAACACGACCACGGCGGCCTGACCGGCTGGATCGCCGACCACAAGGACTACCTCATCGGCGGCGCCATGGTCATCGCCGGCGGCGTCCTCATGGCCACCGGCATCGGAGGACCTCTCGGCGGCATGCTCATCGGCGCCGGGGCCGACACCATCATCCAACGCGCCACCACCGGCCAGGTCGACTACGGACAAGTCGCCGTCTCCGGACTCCTCGGCGCCGCAGGCGGCGCAGCAGGCCACGGACTGTCCACCACAGGGAAAAACGTCCTCGGACACCTCGAGCCTACACCAACCACTCCGCAAGGAACAAGCTCAGATACCATTGCCGAGATGCTCAACAGTGCATCGCAACCTGGAAGAACCGCAGGAGTTTTAGATATTGATGGAGAACTGACCCCCCTCACCTCAGGACGTCCTTCCCCTCCAAACTATATAGCCAGTGGACACGTGGAAGGTCAAGCGGCAATGATAATGCGACAACAACAAGTCCAATCTGCCACCGTGTACCATGATAATCCAAATGGCATCTGTGGCTATTGTTATTCACAACTACCAACACTGCTCCCCGAAGGGGCAGCGCTTGATGTAGTCCCCCCAGCCGGCACAGTCCCTCCTTCTAACAGGTGGCACAATGGCGGACCATCATTCATCGGAAACTCATCAGAACCAAAGCCATGGCCAAGATAAAACAATGTCAACACAGGACAAATAAGGAGATGGAATTGCACACCGATCACTAAAGTCGATAAACTTATCCTATGGCAAACTCCGCAGAAACTCAGCTTCTTCATTACCCAAACATGAAACTTTTGCCAGGCTAAAACCAGAACGCTCCAATTCCATGAGATGGGAAACAAGCAATCACGAAGCCAGTATTACTCTTGCGTCGGGGTAGCTGTAGATGTTTTATCAATAGTTATGTTTCACATGCTGGATATTTACATAATGCATTTTAGCTGTATAGCAATAGCTTGGGGGAGATATGGGCAATGACAGTCAACTGACAGTTGTCGAAGATGTCAAAAAAGACGAGTTCGTCACACAGGTACGTAGAGATGTCGAGACTTCGCAATACTTAAATGAATTAAGAGCAAATATTAGAGAGGGGCAGGGATATGTTGAGATATCTCGACATTCATTCGATTACCCCGCGTTATGTGTTTGCTATATGGATAGAGTGGGCGTCGTTCAAGCATTTCCCAACGCTGAAACATCATTAATTCTAAAGGGTACGGGTATATTTAAGACCGACGAGATCATCGATCTGCCTGTTATGGGAGAGATGACACCGTTTACTGGCGATTTTATCATAAGCGCAGACGTAATAATAGAAACCGTCAGACAATTTATTGAAAATTTTGACTTGGACGCCGTTGGAGAATGGTATAGATTATAATCTATGGCTGACATGAAACGAAACCGTATTTTTCGTGGATTTCCTGTGCCGTTTCGGATATGATTGAGGCATGCAGGTTGAGGTCACCCTGGAAGAAACCGCCGTCCTGATCAGGTGGAAGAAGCGTTCCGACAAT
>CALJCU010000499.1 GCA_938023885.1 uncultured Prevotella sp.
TGTCTGCGTGATGGTTATTGCCGTGCCTGTCAACTTCCTTATTCTCCAGCTCGTGTATACATTCAAGAGAACGCATTGAGAAAACGAACCATGCAAAATATGATATCCCGCTGCCGTGCGTTTTTCAGCCGGCCATTCTTCAGCGATTACCGTACCCTGTTAGGTTTATGGATGATTATTGCCGTGGTGGGCATCAAGAGCATCGGACATGCCGGTGGAAATAATTTTCTTATATTCAAATATGTCTTTTGGCACGTGGTAGAGCAAGTGAACCTCTACATGCCCGATCCCACGCATTATTTCGACGTGAACCACTATGGTCCGACATTCTCGCTGATCATAGCGCCGTTCGCTGTCATGCCGACGTGGCTGGGGATGTTGCTGTGGAATGTCTTTCTTGTGTCAAGCCTTTGGCTTGCCGTGCGGTACAGCGGAATGACACGTTACCAGCAGATCTTCGTCTTTTGGTTCTCGTGCCATGAGCTGTTCAATGCAGTGATGATGCAGCAGTTCAACACGGCTGTCGCCGCTATTATCATTGCTGCCTTCTTTCTCATAGAAAGGGAGAAAGACGGGTGCGCTGCGTTCCTCATCGTCCTCGGTACCGTGGTGAAGCTCTATGGCATCGTGGGTCTGGCATTCTTTTTCTTCTCGAAGCACAAACGGCGGTTCATCCTCTATCTCCTTCTATGGACTGCCGTTCTCGTGGCGGCGCCGATGGCTATCAGCAGTCCCTCGTATATTCTCTCGCAATATCATGCATGGATGATGGCTCTCGTGGAGAAGAATGGAGAAAACGTAGTGAGCCTGAAGCAGAACATCTCGGTGCTTGGCATGGTAAGACGAATATCGGGTTGTGATACTTACAGTGACCTGTGGATACTCATTCCCGCCCTGGTCTTTTTCTTCCTGCCTTACTTGCGTATCCGTCAGTGGAAGAGCCTTGCTTTCCGCGAGACACTGTTGGCATCGGTCCTGATGTTTGTCGTACTCTTCTCCACAGGGAGTGAGAACAGCACTTATATCATTGCCATTCCGGGTGTAGTTCTGTGGTACACGGCGGCACCGTGGAAACGGGGGCCGTGGGCTGTGGCTCTGATGGTGTATGTCTTCATTTTCACTACGATGGCGCATAGTGACCTCATCATCCCACCCCTCCGCAACGGCCTTATCCGGCCTTATGCCCTCAAGGCGCTGCCCGTCACCATCGTCTGGCTCTGTCTGTGCCGGGAGATGATGACGAAGGAATACCGCCGGTGAGGAATTTCGAATCTTCTTTTTGTTGCTATCCCTTTGTCTTTCCCTTTCCTTTTCGTAACTTTGCCTGCGAAACGGCTGTTTCGGAAACAGCTGTTTCGGAAACAGGGGCTGAGCTATGAGGTTCTACGACAGAGAGCAAGAGATCAAGACGCTGCGCGATATTTGCCGAATCGTCATCGACGAATTCCAGGATTTCCTTCGTGTCAACAAGAGTATTTTTCTCAGACATGCAGCGTATCTGGGAACTTCAGAAAGACGGAAGTCATATGCTTGCTTTTTATCTGCTTACGGGTGGAGTGGCGAAGTATGTAGAACTGTTGATGGACAGCGGGTGTTTTACGTGGAAGAAGATGATCAATCATGTGCTGAGTCCCGATTCTCCATTCTCTCGCTTATCGCGCGTGGTCACACGACCCGGAGCGATATGGACAGGGAACTTTGAGGATAGTACGGTACACTTCCTTTACCTCTTCCGCCACACTGTCGTTCTCGAACCTGCGGACATATTCCTGACTGCGGGCGATGACCTCGGCACGGTCGGGACGGTTCAGCATCGTGAGGACTGCCTCGGCGAGGGCGTGGGGGTCATCGGGTGAGACATAGAGACTGTCGGGGCCTCCCGCTTCCTCCAGACAAGAACCGGTAGCCGCCACCACAGGGAGGCCACACTGGATGGCTTCGATGATAGGGATGCCGAAACCCTCGTAGCGCGAGGGATAGACGAAGCATGCGGCATGATGATAGAGCACAGGCAGGTCATCATTGCTCACTCCACTGAGGATATGCAGTCGTGGCTCTAAGCCTTGCTGACGTGCATAGCGCAGAAGCTGCTCCGTGTAAGGTGTCTGACGTCCCACGAGTACGAGATGGATGTCATCAGGCAGGTCTCCAAGTGCAGCCATGCTCTCCAGTGCGTTCTTTCGTTCCTCAAGGGTCCCGACCTGAAGAATATAACGATTGCCTAAACCTTGGAGAATCGTTGTGTCCTCTTCCGTATTAGTGGTCGTGAACCTCCGTGCCGCACTCTGATAGATGACGGAGATCTTCTCCTCCGGATAATCACCGTAATAGAGGATGTCCCGTTTGGTACACTCGCTGATGGCGATGATATGGTCGGCTTCCTTCAGCGTCTGAAAGAATTTCCATTTATAAATCTGTACGTCAAACCAATGGTAATACTCGGGATGGCGGAGGAAGATGAGGTCGTGGATGGTGACGACGGTAGGAATTCCCGCTTTGTGGATGCCGGGCGGAAGTTCTCCTGACAGTCCGTGATAGAGGTCGACCTTATTGTGTAGCAAGTCCTTCACGATGCCGTGACTGCGCCACAGTGCACGCTTCAGTCCTCCATGGGCGTTATCGGGATAGTGGAAGGTCACATTGGGGCGAAGCACTATCTGCGAGCGCAGGTCATTGCGTCCTTTGTCCGGAGCATAGAGCAAGAATGCATCGTCTGTATCAACAGCACTGAGGCTGTTGATGAGTGTGCGCCCGTAACTGCCGAGTCCTGTACCATTGCGCACAATGCGCTTGGCGTCGTATCCTATTCTCATGGTCATCTGTTTGTTTCTTTGCAAAGATAATGCTTTTCCCTTGGGATGCAAAATAATGGCGGGAAAATAATGCAAACTGTACGGTGGAAATGGCCTACCATAGGACAACCGGTGCTAGTGCAGTGGCCGGTCTTGTACCGGCCACTGCACTGCTATGGTAGGACACCTTGCAATGTATTTTCTTCCCTCCTAATCCTCAGATTGCGGCAGAGCTTTGTCTGGGGCTAACCTAATTGGCCCCCTTTGGGGACTATACGACCCCGAAAGCAAGACGATGAAAATAATGTCGCTAAAACTTGCGGTAATCAGAAAGAAGTCGTATCTTTGCGAAAGAAAGGAGGAACTCCATATGCCAAAGATATTTGAATATTTCGGTTTTATATTTTTCTTTTATTCCAATGAACATGAGCCTATTCATGTACATGTGATAAAAGGTGAGGAAGATATTGTTCTCGAGATATTGCTTGAGAATGGGGAATTGAAGGAAATAAGAAGGAGAAAAGGCTCTCGAGTACCCATGGGCGAGAAAGATGCAAGTATAGCAGAAAGTTTCGTTCATAAGTATTATAAGAATATTGTTGAGAAATGGATTAATTTCTTTGTT
>CALJCU010000500.1 GCA_938023885.1 uncultured Prevotella sp.
AAATCGCTTAACTTTGCAGTCGAAAAGCTGAAAATGAAAAATTCTAAAATATACCAATCTTAATTAAAAAGACAAATGATGAAGCAGGTAAAATTCAAGATGCCACGCAGAGCCCTCGTCCTCACGGGCGGACTTCTGTTAGCGGCCAGTTCCTGGGCACAGTCCGGTGCCATCAAGGGACAAGTGAAAGATGCTGCCGGCGAGCCTGTCATGGGTGCCACCATCACTGCCAACGGTAAGGCAGTGGGTGTTACCGACCTCGACGGTAACTACTCCATTAATGTAGCTCCGGGTACAGAGATCACAATCAGCTACATTGGCATGACACCGCAGAAGGTGGCAGCAGCTAACGGCGCCGTCATCACATTGAAAGATGACTCCCAAGCCTTGAACGAGGTCGTGGTCATCGGTTACGGTGTAGCCAAGAAGAAAGATCTGACGGGTTCTGTATCCCAGCTTGCTCCTGATACCAAGAACAAAGGCCTGGTTGTCAACGCCCAGGACATGATCGAGGGCAAGGTGGCCGGCGTTTCTGTCACCAGTGACGGCGGTATCCCTGGTGGCGGATCTACGATCCGTATTCGTGGCGGTGCCTCTCTGAACGCAAGTAACAACCCGCTGTACGTTATCGATGGTATCGCCATGGATGATAATGGCGTTAAAGGTCTGGCCAACCCGTTGTCTATGATCAACCCGCAAGATATCGAATCCTTCACCGTGTTGAAGGACGCTTCTGCTACAGCCATCTACGGTTCCCGCGGTTCCAACGGTGTCATCATCATCACCACGAAGAAAGGGCACGGTGGCTTGAAGGTGGCTTACAATGGAAGTATGACCGTGAGTCAGAAGCGAAAGACACTGGATGTGATGGACGGTGACGAGTACCGCGGCCTCATAGAGCAGCGTTATGGTAAGAGCAGTGGCACCTATGGTCTTCTTGGCAAAGCCAATACCAACTGGCAGGATGAGATCTATCGTACGGCTTTGAGCCAGGATCACGGAGTGTCCGTCAGCGGTACGGTGGCTAAGGTTCTCCCGTTCCGTGTCAGTGCCGGTTATACGGACCAGCAAGGTATCTTGAAGACTTCTGACTTCAAGCGTTACACAGGGTCTCTGAGCTTGACACCCAATCTCTTTGAAGATCATTTGAAGATTAATGTCAATGTCAAGGGTATGTGGTCCAAGAGCCGCTTTGCCAACACCAACGCTGTCAGCGCTGCCGTTTATATGGATCCGACTCACAGTGTCATGGATGATACGTTCACGGGACATCAGTATTTCAACAACTATTATGCATGGACCAACAACTCTGTCCTTACGGACCCCACGACATGGTATCTCCAGAACACCAATGCTCCCAAGAACCCTGTCGCCCTGCTCGAAGGCAAGAACGACCGTGCCATCAGCCGCGACCTGGTCATGAGCGGTGATGTCGATTATATGGTTCATGGCCTTGAGGACCTGCACCTGCATGCTACGGGAGGTATTGACATTGCCTATGGTGACCAGCGGACAGACGTGGAGCCCTGGTGCCCGGACGCCTCTTTCTATGGCAGCTATGGCTTCGACCGCATTCTGAAGCGCAACTATCAGGGCAGTGTCTATGCCATGTACACCCACGACTTCAACGACCAGTTGAAGAACCACTTCGATGTAATGGCAGGTGCTGAGGAGTCTCACTTCTGGAGAAATCAGCACAAGCGCACACTCTCTTATCTTGATGCTTACAACGGCAAATTCAGTCAGGTCAACACGGATACAGGTGTTGACTACGACGGTGACGGCGTGAAGGACGACTATCACTACAAAACCGAGAACTATCTCGTCTCTTATTTCGGCCGTGCCAACTGGAGCATCCTGGACCGGTATTATCTTAACGCTACGTTCCGTGCTGATGGTTCTTCCCGCTTCAAGAAGCACTGGGGCTACTTCCCCTCTGCATCTTTCATGTGGAAAGTGAAGGATGAGAGCTTCCTCCGCTCCGCTAAATGGCTGTCTGAGTTGAACTATCGTATGAGCTATGGTCAGACGGGTCAGCAGGAGGGTATCGGTGACTATGGCTATATCGCCAATTACACAATGAACTCCGGTGACGGCTCATATTATCAGGTGATAGGCAACGGGAACCTTGCCCGTCCGAATGCTTATAATCCTGACATCACATGGGAGACGACAACCACTTATGACCTCGGTCTTGACTGGTCTGTCCTTGACCGCCGCCTCAGCGGCAGCTTCGATTGGTACTATCGTAAGACCACAGATCTGTTGAATACTGTCACGGTGCCTGCCGGTTCAAACTTCCGCAATAAGGTGACTTCCAATATCGGTGACATGACCAATACCGGTTTTGAGGCTTCCGTGAAGTGGGTTGCCCTGGATTCAAAGGACTGGAGATGGACCCTCAATTACAACCTCACCTATAACCGTAACAAGATTACGAAGCTGATGAGTGACGAGGCGGGTTATGTCGTGCTGACCGGTGGTATCTCTTCCGGTACAGGCAACAACTGCCAGGCACAGTCAGTTGGTCACACATCCAATGCGTTCTATGTCTACCAGCAGGTTTACGACAAGGACGGCAAGCCTCTGGAGGGTGTCGTTGTAGACCGTAACGGTGACGGACAGATCACACAGGCTGACCGTTACTTCTACAAGAGCCCGGTGGCTCCGGTCACGATGGGCTTAGGCTCTCGTCTGGAGTACAAGAACTGGGACCTCGGTATGAACTTCCGCGCCAGCATCGGCAACTATGTCTTCAATGACCTTGCCGCCGGTATGGCTAATGTCAGCAACACAGCTATCGCGCAGACGGTCAATGGAGCCTTCCTGCAGAACCGCCTGCTGAGCTCTGTCGGAGACAACTGGCAGAGCTACGGCGTGACCGCCGTCCTTTCCGACCGTTGGGTACAGAACGCTTCTTTCCTGAAGTGCGACAACATTACACTCGGCTACTCTTTTGACAACTTGTTTAAGACAGGCAGCTATCATGGTCTTGCCGGTCGTGTCTATGGTACTGTCAACAACGTGTTCACAATTACCAAGTATAAGGGTATTGATCCTGAGGTGTATGGAGGTATCGACAACAACGTTTATCCGCGTCCTATCTCTTTCATCGTTGGTCTTAGCCTGAATTTCTAAAATCTTAACGGAAACAACAATGAAAAAGTCTTTAAAATATATCATACCTTCAGCAGCTGCTGTATTGGCTTTGGGGCTTGCTTCTTGCGCAGGTGACCTTAATGTCACGCCTATCGATCCCAATACGAAGACCAGCGGTGAAAACCTCGCCGACAACCTGCTGAACAAGTGCTACGCCAATATGGCTGTAGCAGGACAGGGTGGTGCCAACGGTGACTGTGACATTGATGGTCTCGACGGTGGTACCACGGGTTTCATTCGCCAGCTCTTCAATTCACAGGAGCTCACTACCGACATGGCTATCTGCGGATGGGGCGATACCGGTATCTCCGAGTTTGACTATGACCGCTTTGATGCCTCTCATCCTATGTTGAAGGGTCTCTACTATCGTCTGTATGGCGGTATCGATTTCTGCAATCACTATATCAACACCTATGGCGGTCAGGATGCAGAGAAGACTGCCGAGGCTCGTTTTCTCCGTGCCTACTACTATTCTGTCCTGATGGACGGTTGGGGCAATGTTCCTTTCACAACAGCCATTTCTTCGAAGGCTTCCCCTCAGATCAAGCGTGCTGATCTCTTTAAGTGGGTTGTCAGCGAGCTGCATGACGTTGAGGGCAAGCTGAGTGCTCCTACTTCTGCCCCTAAGGAAAACGAGAGTGGTTACGGCCGTGCCAACAAGTACACGGCTGAGCTCCTCCTTTCCCGAATCTATCTGAATGCCAAGGTCTATGCCGGAGAAGAGAAGTATGACTCCGCAGCTTACTATGCCAAGCAGGTCATCACAAACTCTCCTTACAAGCTCCATAAGACAGGCACCGGCAAGTGGACTGCTTATCAGGAGCTCTTCATGGGCGACAATGGCGAGAATGGAGCATCTATTGAGGCTATCTTCCCAATCCTCCAAGATGGTAAGACAACTACCTCTTACGGTACAACGCTTTACCTCATGGCTGGCTCAAACGACAACAGTGAGCACATA
>CALJCU010000501.1 GCA_938023885.1 uncultured Prevotella sp.
AAGAAGACTACAATGACAGAAATTAAAACAATTCTCACAAAGCTGAAGGACGGCCAGTCGCTGAGTGCCATTTCTGACGCTCTCAGTCTGAGCCGCACAGCCATCCGTGTGTACAGAGACCGTTCGATTGACTCAGGCAAGAGCTTTGAGGAGCTTCTTTCCCTATCAGACGCTGATCTGTCGGCCATTCTTACCCGTCCTAACGGGCATAAGCAAGGCGACAAGAGTAAGGCAGAGGAACTCGAGCCGCTTATCCCGAAGTACATCAAAGCTCTTCACCAGCGCCATGCTACCTACCTGGTAGTATATGAGAGGTACAAGCAGGAGGTTGCCAATCATTATCAGTATACTCAGTTCAAGGAGAAACTGCATGACTATGAGAAGTCTCATGCAACGGCGATGCACATCGTGCGCATCCCTGGAGAGGAGATGCAGGTTGACTTTGCCGGTGACACGTACTGGATAGAGGACACGAAGACTGGTATAAAGCAGAAAGTGTATATTCTAGTATGCAACTTCCCCGTGTCTCAGGTCTGCTTCTTCCGGGGCATGCTGAAAACGACTATGGAGCAGTTCTTATATGGCTTGTCCAGATGTCTGAAGTACTTTGGCGGAGTACCAAAGACTGTCATGAGTGACAACATGAAGCAGTACGTCAAGCGTTATGACCGCCATGAGCCTACGTTCACAGAAGCAGCCATGCAATGGTCGCTCTATTATAATACGGAACTTCTTAACGCCCGGCTCAAGAGCCCGCGGGACAAGGGCAGCGTAGAGTCCGGCGTCAGCCAGATGTACAACTATGTCCTTGCCAGGCTGGAGACCGGCGGCCCAGACTGCACGCCCATGGTCTTTAATACTCCTGACTCCTTCAACAACATGATGCTGATGATGTCGGACTCGTACAACGACCGTCCTGCCGTCAACCGGGACAAGAGCCGCCTGGAGGTTTTTCTCGAAGAAGAGGTGGATGCGCTAAAGCCCCTGCCTAAAGACAGATTCATGTTCAAATACAGCAGGGAGTGCCGCATACCTGCATCCTACCATGTCGAGGTGAACAAGCACATGTACAGCGTGCCCTACAAGTACAGCAGTAAAAAGGTCAGGGTCACCTGGGACATGGAGAATGTGGAAGTATGGCTGGACTTCCGGCGCATAGCTGTCCATCGCAGGAAAGACGGGTACGGATACACAACCCTTGACGGGCACATGCCACCGAACGACCTGGTATATAAGCGTTGCCGGGAGCATAATGCGAGATACTTCATCGATCACGCTTACCTTATAAGCCCGGAGACAACGGCTGTCATAGAGGCTGTCTTGAGAAAATCTCAGTTCGTGTACCAGAACTACCGTTCTTGCGAGGCCATCCTCGGACTCACACACAAATACTCCACAGAACGGCTGGAAAAAGCCTGCAGCATGATCACATACAAGTGTACTGCTTGCTATACCGTCATCAGGAACATACTGGAGAAGAACCTTGACAAGCAGACTGAACGGCAGGATCCATACGCCAGTTATATGCCGGATAATGATGACGTACGGGAACCGGAGAACTATAGCTAAAGAAGTAGGGGGCGGGAACACCGTCCCCAGGATTATCAACATTATATCGGATTAAACAATGAACAATCAGGAAACCATCAATCAGCTGGAATCCCTTAAGCTAAACGGGATGGCCGGTTACTTCAGACAGGTTGAAGCTTTGCCTGTACAGGAGAGACCCTCGCTTGAACTGTTTATGGCAAGGCTCACAGAGGCAGAAATGCTTTACAGAAGCCAAAAGCGGACAGAACGCTATCTGAAATCCAGCAAACTGCGCTATGACAGTACGGTCGAAGGCGTAATCTGCTCGGCTGAGCACAATATCAGCAAGGACACACTCTCCAGACTCGCCGACTGTAGCTTCATAGACAGAGCGGAGAATATACTCATCACCGGAAAGACCGGATGCGGCAAATCGTATCTTGCGTGTGCGGTAGGACGTGAGGCCTGCTTGAAAGGGACACCATCTTGAAATTCGGAAGGAGAGTTAACGGTATACTTGGTAACGATGTAATGCGTCTCGGACTTGTGGCCGATGGCGATACGTATCTTATAGGTGCCGTTCTTGGAGCGAGTGGAACGGAGAAGCGCTAACTTGATTGTAACCATAGCGAATAAAAAATATTCGTTCAGTGGTCCGAAAGTGGACGGGAACGGAGTTTTTTTATTATGTCGCTGTAGTGACGAAGAAGTGATTCAGACGGGACTCGAACCTCCTACCTACTGCTTAGAAGGCAGTTGCTCTATCCAGTTGAGCTACTGAACCATCGAATAAATACCCCTTGGTTGACGTAGGACGTTAGCTTAGAAATCTGTTGCTCTATCCAACTGAGCTACGGAACCAAGTCATCAGACGCTTTGGCATCAAGCCATGAACATTATAAACAAACATTATAAAGATGGGGTTTGCCGAAGTGTCTGCAAAATTAATCAATATTGCGCTAAATGTGAAAAGGGAAGGTGAATACTTTGCTATTCTTAGTCTAAATTAACAGTATTCCGCTTTTCCCCTCCACTATTGATATATTCCAAGAGCTTCACGGCATCGACATATTGTTCAATGCCAAGAGCCACATCCTTAGCGGCTTTCATAGCAAGAACGACGGTCTGAGGGCGATGGACAACATCACCACCAGCAAACACGCCACGACGTGTCGTTATGCCAAAGGGACGGTTCACGACCTTCACGTATCCTTTCTCATCCACCTCAATGCCTTCTGTCGTGGAGACGATACGGTTGGCAGGACGCGAGCCGATAGCGAGATAGATGCGGTCGAAAGGCTCTATGCGGTCACCGCCCTCCGAATGGATGCGAACACTACCTAAGCGACCATTCTCTCCTTCAATGAACTCTGTTACCGATGATTTCCACCAAAACTTGATGCCTTCCTCCACGGCATCCTCATACTCAGCTTTGATAGCCGGCATTTCTTCCTCCGTACGACGATAGATGACTGTGACATCACAACCGAGACGGATCGCTGTACGCGCGGCATCCATGGCGACATTACCGCCGCCAATCACTCCTACACGCTCACCTTTCCGCACCGGCACCATCCCGGCACCGATGGCCCCCTCATTATAAGCGTTGACCTGATGAAGGAGGTATGTCGACTGGCTCACACCGCGGAGCTTACTGCCCGGCACATCGTCCATATTCTGCGGAATGGCCGTACCCGTACCCATGAAGATAGCATCGTAGCCTTTAGTAAAGAGCGTATCGACATTCTCTCCGTTCTCGCCAATCATGGCTTTGGTAACGAAGTTGACACCGAGCTCTGCAATCTTCTGAATCTCAGATCGTACCACATCCTTTGGCAGACGGTACTCGGGGATACTCCACATAAGTACGCCACCCGGTTCAGGCTGTGCCTCATAGATCGTCACAGCAAAACCTTTGCGAGCCAAGTCGCCGGCAACTGTCAGACCTGCCGGGCCTGAGCCTATGACAGCAACATTACCCCGTGTCTTCTGCAGAACAGGCTCACGAAAGAGGCGCATCTGCGTATCGAAATCGGCGATGAACGACTCGATGCGGCCGATCTGCACAGGATTGCCCTTACGGTTCAGCACACAGTGGCCCTGGCACTGCTTCTCATGCGGGCAAACACGCCCACAGATAGCCGGCAGGTTGGAAGTCTCATTGATGACCTCCATCGCCGCACCGAGATTGCCTTTCGATAACTGGTGGTTGAACTCCTTGATATGGTTGGAGATGGGGCATCCTTTCTCACACTGCGGCACTTTGCACTGCAAGCAACGTTTGGCCTCATCAATGGCCTCACGCATCGTGAAAGGTTGATGCACCACCTGGAACTTATCCGGTCCTGCCGCCATTATTTCTTTACTGTCTTGATGAAATCGAGGCAGTCACGGCAGAGATCCGTGATATAAGCCCAGTCGCCTGCAGCAACCTTGTCTTTCGGGAAGAGCTTAGAGCCCATGCCCACACAGTAAGCACCAGCCTTGAACCACTGCTCGAGATTCTCGTGCGTAGGAGCAACACCGCCTGTGACCATGATCTTCGACCAACGCATCGGTGCCATGATGTCCTTAACAAACTTAGGACCATAGACGTCACCAGGGAACACTTTTGTCAGGTCAGAGCCGAGCTCCTGAGCCTTGCCCACCTCACTGGCTGTAGCGCAGCCGGGACAGTAAGGCACGAGGCGACGGTTGCAGACAGGAGCAACCTCCGCATTGAACAACGGCCCGACGATGAAGTTGGCACCCAACTGGATATAAAGGGCTGCCGTAGGGGCATCGATAACGGTACCGGCACCAAGAGCCAGCTCCGGGCACTCTTTGTCTGCCCACTTCACGAGCTCGCCGAACACCTCATGTGCGAAGTCGCCGCGGTTTGTGAACTCGAAGGCGCGCACGCCACCATCGTAGCAGGCCTTGATGACCTTCTTAGCCACTTCAATGTCACCATTATAATAGACAGGCACCATACCTGTCTCACCTATCTTCTGTAATACAGCAATCTTATCAAACTTAGCCATCTTCTTATTCTATTATTCTGCTTTTTTATTTTTATATAAGTAATTTTCCCTTTGGAGAGGGGTTAAGGGAAAGGCTATCGCTGCACTCTTCCATTGGTATTACCCGCAGCCAGGCTCTCTACCTCTGCCTCAGACACGAGGTTAAAGTCACCGTTGATGGTGTGCTTCAGTGCTGATGCAGCCACAGCGAACTCCAGAGCCTCGCCCTGTGTCGGCTTTGTCAGCAAGCCATGAATCAGGCCACCGGCAAACGAGTCGCCACCACCGACACGGTCAATGATAGGATCGATGTCGTAATGACGGCTCTCATAGAACTCCCTGCCATTGTAGATCAGCGCCTTCCAGCCATTGTGCGTAGCGGAGTAAGACTCACGGAGCGTAGAGACAACATACTTGAAGCCGAACTGCTTAGCCATCTGCTCAAAGATCTTATGATAGCCAGAAGCATCCGTCTTACCGCCTTCCACATCAGCATTAGGCTTAAAGCCGAGGCAAAGCTGAGCATCCTCCTCATTGCCGATGCACACATCGACATACTGCATCAAAGGACGCATTACGGAGATAGCCTTCTCTGAGGTCCACAGTTTCTTACGGAAGTTCAGGTCCACGCTTACCGTCACGCCATGACGCTTGGCAGCCTCACAGGCCTTCTTTGTAATCTCAGCGGCATTGTCACTGACAGCCGGCGTGATGCCACTCCAGTGGAACCACTGAGCACCCTCGAAGATCTTATCAAAGTCGAACTCTTCAGCTTTTGCCTCAGCGATAGCTGAATGAGCACGGTCGTAGATGACTTTGCTCGGACGCATCGATGCACCTGTCTCAGCATAGTAAAGACCCACACGGTCACCACCACGAACAATATAGCGCGTGTCCACACCATAACGGCGCAGGGCGTTCACTGCAATCTGACCAATCTCGTGCTTCGGCAGCTTGGTCACAAACACAGCCTCATGACCATAGTTAGCCAGGCTCACTGCCACATTGGCCTCACCGCCACCGGGAATGATACGGAAACAGTCTGTCTGGATGAAACGATCATTGCCGTCAGGAGAAAGGCGGAGCATAATCTCGCCAAGAGTTACTATTTTTCCCATAATTATGCTTTTATAATAAATAATGTTGTTTATAATACGATTTAAAAGTTATGTTTACGTTACTTCGACTGCAAAGTTAATAAATTGTTTGCGCACACAATAGGTTTTTCCGTACAAATTTAGTGGGTTTTTGTCCAACACTCCATTAAGATGCCAATATGTTAAGTATAATCTCCTCATTTTACGTATTAGTAATAAAACATATTTATGAAACTCAATATTCTATCATTACTGATATTTCTATCGCTTGCCGTAAACGCATCGGCAGAGACAAAGTCCGATGCGGAGACCGCCAAACTCAAGGCAGAGACCGAGCGATATGTAAAACTCGTCCAGGCTCAACCCGACTGGCTCATCTCCCGCCTACAGATGTACTGGTCGTCACATGCCACCGATGTGTTCATCCGTGGTGAGGCCTTCGACCATCCCGGAGGCAACCGTGCTCCTGAGCCTACGGTGAAGTTCGCAGGCACGCGTGGCACCGAGTCGCAATATGATCGGCCTGAGCTTGAGGACATCGTTCCCTACGACGATGACGCAGCCGGCGATGTTACCTATATTAACAAACAAACTGGCAAAAAAGAGAAGACCAATCCCGCCAAGACCGGCAACAATATACAAGGAGTGAACCGGCAGATCATGGGCATTGCACGTGATGCCGCTAAGGTGTATGCAGCTACAGTTGATACCGCCTATGGCAATATGGCCGCACGCGTCTTTGATGTATACATGAAAGGCATCTATTACCGCAATGTGCCTACAGACCTCAACCACGGACATCAGCAGACGCTCGTCGGCATGACGACGTTCGAAGTCATTCATGAAGACATCATCGACGAACTGACACAGACCTACCCACTTATCAAACCGCTCCTTTGAAGTGATACGACTCTCGTGGACGCAGCTTTTAAGAAATGGGCAGACAACATCATCGCCAACGGTGTGCCTCATAACAATTGGGACCTCTTCCAGGCTGACTTCATCCTGAAGATTGCTCTTGTGCTCAATGATGACCATTGCTATGCCGACGGCAAGGGCCGCCAGCATTACCTTGCAGCCATCACTCACGAGAACAGCATCCGTCAGTGGAGCATGAACAAGCTTATCAGTTTCGGCTTCAACCGTCGGTCCAATACTTGGTATGAGTCACCGAGCTACAGTCTGACAGTCCTCAACACCTTTGCTGACTTCTCCAACCGTCTCGACAGTAAGACAGGCATCGACCTTTTCAGACAGCACCCCGTTCTCATCCGAGCTCTTCAGACCGCGCCACAGTACCTCTTCCCAAACCGCATGTTTGTCGGATTCGGCGATAGCCATCCTTCGTACCTCAAGACAGAAGGGATAGACCGAGTCATCGGTTATGCCACACGGCATCACAACACACAGTTAGAGAAAGGCATGTCCGACTTGAGAAACATTGTCCTCCCTTCTGCCACCAATAAAGACATAGCTCATTACGCCAGTGGCGTGTTCTATGCGCCTAACGTGTCGTGGATCGCCTTACGCACAGGCATGGACAAGCAACACGACCTCATGGCATCGCTCAACGCCAGTCTCGGCAACCACCAACATGCCAACGGCCTCTCCCTCGAGATCTATGGCAAAGGTTACGTGCTTGGTCCTGATGCCGGTATCGGCAAATACCTCTACAGCGGGCTCGACTATTCGGAATACTACTCACAGATGCCGGCTCACAACACCGTCGTCGTCGATGGCATCTCGTCCTACCCCGTGATGATGTCGAACCATTCGTTCAAGCTCATTGTCTCCTACCCCACCGTCTCAGTCGATCAGCCTGCATCAGCAAAGCTGTCGGAAGAGGACAACAACTTCTCCTATACTACCGTGAGTTTCATTGAGCCGGAGACCCAGGCCAAGCAGCAACGCACCGTCGCCGTGGTGAAAACAAGCGAGAAGGGTGGCTTCTACATCGATGTGTTCCGCAGCCGTAAGATGGAAGGTGGCGACAAGACCCACGACTACTTCTATCACAACCTCGGACAGACGATGACGCTCACTGACTTCAACGGCAACGCGCTTCCAACTAAGCCAACAGAGGAGCTCGCCTTCGCCGGCGGACACCTTTATGCTTACTCCTATTTATATAATAAGGAGAGCGTGGAGACAACAAAAG
>CALJCU010000502.1 GCA_938023885.1 uncultured Prevotella sp.
AGGCTTGTCGGTCACAATGTACTTTGCCAGGAGTCCGTCCTTAATGGAGAAAATGTCGGCCGGCTGACGTGTATCGGTGTCGATCATCGCCCAGATGCTGCGGCCATAGGCATACGGCTTACTGCCATCGGGACTCACGACAGCGAAATTACGGCTCGAAAAGAACTTCTTCGCTGCCTCCACCCAGGTCTCAGCAAGTACCTTATCATAGGCTTCCGGCATCTCGAGGATCTCAATGGCGAAACGTGAGAGCACCCACGTGCGGTGGCTGAAGTTCAGTTCCGCCACGCCATAGCCGCGGTCCCCACTGTGATAGTCGGCCGCATTAAGCATGCCGTTACCCAGATGTCCGGGAAAGAGATGACTGCTGAAGTCGCAGTGGAACGGCTCCACCATGAACTCGTAACTGCCCACCTTCGGCAAGAGCTTATCACTTGTCATTTTCTTCCAAGAGTTTGGTCACCGGCTCTTCAAAACTGCGTGTCACGGCGATACGGCCTGAGCGCGTGTACTGCAACAAGCAGTTGTAACTGTTGAGCTTCGAATAGAGATCCGTGATGTCATCGGTCAGACCGGCAAGCAACACCGTGGCATAGGTGGGGTTGACCTCCATCATACGGGCGTTGTGGCGACGGATCGTGCGGGAAACCTCGGGGTTGTCAAGGAGCACAGGCGTGGAAATCTTGTAGAGGGCGACCTCATGGATGAAGATCTGGTCATCGGTGTAGTAATCGCACTTAATAACATTGATTTTCTTCTCTATCTGCTTCTTGATTTTCAAGATCTGATCGGGATCGCTCCAGCAAGTGATGGTATACTTATGGATACCGTCGATACTTGAAGCTGACACATTCAGACTCTCGATGTTCACCTGACGACGGGTAAAGACACTGGTGATCTCATTGAGGATACCCGCCACGTTCTCACTATATACCAATAATGTATAAAATGTATCTTCCATAGAATTTAATTAGATATCCAAATGCAACTGCATCTCATCAATAGAGCTTCCCGGTGTCACCATCGGCGTGACATTCTCATCTTCCTTCACAGCGCACTCGAGGATGTAAGGACCCTCGGCAGCCACCATCTTCTCGACCTTAGCCCTGAGGTCGTCGCGGTCCGTCACCACATCGTAGGCGATGCCATAACCCTTGGCGATCATCTCGTAGTGCGGGTTGAGCATGTAGGTGAATGAACGGCGGTGATTGAACATCAGATCCTGCCACTGACGCACGTTACCGAGATAGTGGTTGTTGAGCAGAATGATCTTCACAGGAGTCTGCTGCTCCATGATGGTGCCGAGCTCCTCAATACACATCTGGAAAGAGCCGTCACCCGTAAAGAGCACCACCTGACGGTCGGGAGCACCAAAGGCAGAACCGATAGCCGCGGGCAGACCAAAGCCCATCGTGCCGAAACCGCCGCTGCTGACGATACTGCGGTCTTTCTCAAACTTGAAGTAACGGCATGAGAACATCTGATGGAGACCTACGTCGTTGCACATCACGGCCTCTCCCTTCGTAGCCTCAGCCACTGCGTTGATGACCTCACCCATGAGCAGGGGTCCTTCCTTCGGATGCACAGCGGGGTCAATGACCTCGCGCTTCTCCTCTTCATAAAGCGGTTTGAAGGAGGCTATCCATTGCCTGTGCCCATTAGGATTCAACAGTGCGGTAATCTTTGCAAGACTCTCCTTACAGTCACCGACAACAGCTACATCGGTCCTCACGTTCTTATCTATCTCAGAAGGATCGATATCGAGATGGATAACCTTTGCCTGCTTAGCGTATTTATCGAGGCGCCCCGTGACACGGTCAGAGAATCGCATGCCGATAGCGACCAGCACATCACACTCCTGCTCCTTGATGTTAGGTGCATAGTTGCCGTGCATACCGAGCATACCCATATCTAACGGATGATCGGAAGGAAGAGCCGAAAGACCGAGCAACGTACGTGCTGCAGGGATGTCTGCTTTCTCCAGGAACTCACGGAGCTCTTTCTGTGCACCTCCAATCTCCACACCGTGGCCCACGAGGGCGAACGGCTTCTTAGCGTTGTTGATAAGTTCAGCGGCAGCCTTCACAGCCTCGTCGCTGATTTTCGGATAAGGATTGTAAGAGCGCACGCCATCAGCCTTACCCGGCATCCACTTAGCCTTGCCGACCTGCGCGTTACGCGGGAAGTCGAGCACGACAGGACCGGGGCGCCCGCTCCTGGCAATATAGAATGCACGGTTCACAGCCCATGCCACATCCTCCGGGCGACGGATCTGATAGCTCCATTTCGTGACAGGCTGTGCCATATCCACGAGGTCAACCTCCTGGAAAGCATCAGTACCGAGGGCACGCACGCCCACCTGACCTGCGATGACCACAATTGGAATAGAATCCATCAGAGCATCAGCCACACCTGTTAAGGTATTCGTCGCACCGGGGCCCGATGTGACAATGGCCACACCGACCTGACCACTTGTACGTGCGAAGCCTTCAGCGGCATGGGCCGCACCCTGTTCGTGACGCACGAGGACATGCTTGAACCACGGATCCTTCTTATGCGTATAGGTATAGAGCGCATCGTAGACTGGCATGATGGCACCGCCAGGATAGCCGAAGATCGTCTTCACGTTTTCCTGGTAGAGGGCACGCATCAGAATCTCGGCACCACTGACTTCCTCCCCGATCTTCACACCGGACCAAGGAGCCCATTCTTTATTCTTTATATTGTTTTGAGTGTTATCCATATAACGAATTATCTTTTTATCTTACATATCAATCTATTATCCTCACGCCGCCTTTATCAGCTGAGCTGACGCTCTGCGCATAAGCACGGAGAGCTTTACTGACGGCACGGTGACGCTTCAGCGGCTGCTGAGGACGGGCGGCGAGCTCCTCATCAGAGAGCCTTACATTGATGGCACGGCTCGGGATATCGATGACAATGATGTCGCCATCCTTGATCTTACCGATGTTACCGCCGGCAGCAGCCTCCGGAGAGATATGCCCGATACTCAGACCGCTCGTGCCACCCGAGAAACGGCCATCGGTGATGAGCGCACACTCCCTGCCGAGGTGACGACTCTTGATATAAGAGGTAGGATAAAGCATCTCCTGCATGCCCGGACCACCCTTAGGACCTTCATGTGTGATGACGACACAGTCGCCACTGTCCACCTTGCCGCCGAGGATACCCTCGCACGCATCTTCCTGAGAATCGAAGACGACAGCAGGACCCTCGAAATGCCAGAGCTCAGGAGCAACACCGGCTGTCTTCACGACACACCCGTTCTGTGCAATGTTTCCGAAGAGCACTGCCAGTCCACCGTCTTTCGTATAAGCATGCCGGAGATCACGGACACATCCCTTCTCACGGTCAGTGTCAAGACTCTCCCACTGCTCATTCTGTGAGCCCATCTGCGTAGAGAAACGGCGGCCAGGAGCACTATGATAGATGCGTGAAGCTTCAGGATCAACAGTGGGACCCGTGATATCGTATTTCTTCATCTCCTCATCGAGCGTGGTGCCATCGACACGCTTTACAGAGCCATCAATGAGTCCACCCTTGTTCAGTTCGTTGAGGATACCAAGGATACCACCGGCACGGTTGCACTCCTGAACACTGTATTTCTGTGTGTTCGGAGCGAGCTTACAGATGCAAGGCACCGTACGGCTCAGTGCATCGATATCGCTTATCTTGAAATCGACATTACCTTCCTGTGCTACAGCAAGGAGGTGGAGCACGGTGTTCGTTGAACCACCCATAGCGATGTCAAGGGTCATGGCATTGAGAAAAGCCTGACGGGTAGCGATACTGCGAGGCAGCACGCTCTCGTCGCCGTCCTCGTAATAAGCGAAGGCGTTCTTCACAATCTGCCGAGCCGCATCCTTGAAGAGCTGGATACGGTTTTTATGAGTAGCAAGGATCGTACCATTGCCGGGGAGGGCAAGGCCGATAGCCTCCGTGAGGGAGTTCATGGAATTGGCGGTGAACATTCCCGAGCAGCAGCCGCAGCCAGGGCAGGCTGTCTCCTCAATCTTCATAAGGTCAGCATCACTGATGCTCTTGTCGCCACCGGCAATCATTGCTGTGATAAGGTCAGCATTCTCACCCTTCCAGCGACCGGCCTCCATAGGACCGCCCGAGCAGAAGACTGTAGGGATATTGAGGCGCATGGCAGCCATGAGCATACCCGGCGTCACCTTGTCACAGTTGGAGATACAGATCATGGCATCAGCCTTGTGGGCGTTGACCATGTACTCCACTGAATCAGCAATGATATCACGGGAAGGAAGCGAATAAAGCATGCCATCGTGACCCATAGCGATACCGTCGTCGACAGCAATCGTGTTGAACTCGGCGGCATAGCAGCCCATAGACTCAATCTCCTTCTTTACAATCTGACCAATCTCATGCAGATGTGTGTGTCCGGGGACGAACTGTGTGAAACTGTTGACTATCGCGATAATGGGCTTTCCCATCTGCTCATGCTTCATTCCTGCAGCCACCCAAAGAGCTCTTGCTCCGGCCATCAGACGGCCTTGGGTGCATACTGCGCTTCTCAATTGGTGCTTCATTCTCTTCTACCTTAAATAATACCTAATCATTATGATATTGGCTGAATATTGAATGCAAAGATACTAACTTTTATACTATCTGCAACAAATTCGATGAATATATTTGCAAAAACTGCAATTCTATAAGCATAAAATAAAAAAATCCCACTAATCTGTCAACAGACTAGTGGGACTTCTTGAATAGCAATCTGTTCTTTTATTTGGTTGTATATTTCTTATTTGTAATATTCGTGCCTGGCGGCGGCAAGGGTGTTCTTCATCAATGAGCAGATGGTCATAGGCCCTACTCCCCCAGGAACGGGTGTGATGAAAGAGCACTTAGATGCTACCTCATCGAACTTTACGTCACCGTTAAGTCTCCAACCACACTTACGAGTGGCATCCGGCACACGCGTGGTACCTACATCGATGATGACGGCTCCTTCCTTCACCATATCAGCCGTCACAAAGTTAGGTCGACCGATAGCTGCAATGATGATGTCAGCCTCGCGGCACTCCTGCTTCAAGGTCTTGGAGTGAGAATGGCAAACCGTGACTGTGGCGTCACCATATTGCTTCTGCATCATAAGTTGAGCCATAGGTTTGCCAACGATATTGCTACGCCCCAACACCACACATTTCTTACCCGATGTTTCGATA
>CALJCU010000503.1 GCA_938023885.1 uncultured Prevotella sp.
AAACCAGCATCCGCCGCATCGTCCTTATTGCAGGCATAATACATACGGTCGAGATGTGCCCAATAAATAGCTCCTAAGCACATGGGACACGGCTCGCAACTCGTGTAGATGTCGCAGCCACTAAGGTCGAACGTGCCCAACTTTTGTCCAGCAGCGCGGATAGCACTCACTTCAGCATGCGCCGTAGGGTCGTTGTTCGCCGTAACGCGATTGACCCCCGTAGCAATAATCTCACCGTTCTTTACAATAACAGCTCCAAATGGGCCGCCACCGTTTTTAACATTTTCATCAGAGAGGCGTATCGCTTCTCGCATGAAGTCTATCGTTTCCATTATTAAAAATCAAGACGTTTGTAGGCAAAAGTAAGAAATAATTTCTATTTTTGCAAAAAGCATATAAATAAACGTCAAAATATGGATATTGTTCAAAGATTTCTTGAATATACGACATTCGACACACAATCTGCCGAAGACACGGGTAAGACGCCGAGTACGGACAAACAACTTGTCTTTGCGCGCTTCCTGCGCGACCAGCTCGAGGAGATTGGTTTGGAAGACATAGAACTGACTGACGAAGGCTATCTCTATGCCACACTCCCAGCCAATACTAAGAAGGACGCCCCCGTGGTAGGTTTCATTGCCCACATGGACACCAGTCCCGATGCCTCGGGAGCTAATATCAAACCACATATTGTTAAGAACTACGACGGTGGAGATATTGAGTTGGAAAAGGGAGGTCTTGTTACAAGTCCTAAAGTTTTCCCCGAACTTCGCCAACATATCGGTGAGGACCTCATTGTGACCGATGGTCATACCCTGCTGGGTGCTGACGACAAGGCAGGTATCGCCGAAATTGTCCAGGCGATGGTTTATCTCAAGGAACATCCCGAAATCGAGCACGGCAAAATCCGCGTAGGCTTCAATCCGGACGAAGAAATCGGCTTAGGTGCCCACAAGTTCGACGTTGAAAAATTTGGCTGCGAATGGGCCTACACGATGGACGGCGGCGACATCGGCGAATTGGAATTTGAGAATTTCAACGCAGCTGCAGCGAAAGTAGAAATCAAAGGCGTTAGCGTACACACAGGATATGCTAAGAACAAAATGGTCAATGCAACGCGCGTTGCCGTAGAGTTCATGAACCTCCTTCCGCAGGACGAAATCCCCGAGAACACAGAGGGCTACGAAGGTTTCTTCCATTGCCTCGGCATTGAGTCCGCTTGTGAGAATGCCGCGATGAGTTTTATCATTCGCGACCATGATGCTTCAAAATTCGAAGCCCGCAAACGCACTATCAAGGAAGTGGCAGCGCAGCTCAACGAGAAGTATGGCGAAGGCACTGTCAGTATCCACATCCACGACCAATACAAGAACATGAAGGAGATGATAGATCCCGTCTACCACGTAGTGGACATCGCCATCAAGGCCATGGAGGAAGCGGGCGTCAGTCCTCGCATCCAAGCCATCCGAGGCGGAACAGATGGTGCGCAGCTCTCCTTCCGCGGGCTGCCCTGTCCGAACATCTTCGCCGGTGGTGTCAATTTCCATGGTCCTTACGAGTTTGTCTCCGTTCAGGTCATGCAGAAAGCCGTTGAGGTCATCGTCAACATCTGCCGTATCACGGAGAACTTCAACGAGTAATGCCCGTCATCGTCCCCCTGACATCATCTGCGATAAAAATAACCGTTTGGGAATTGTGAATGCTTGAACTTTTGGCTCCTGCCAGGAACCTTGAATGCGGCTTTGCCCATCTCTTCGGGGCGAAGGTCTATGTCACGGTCAACACGATCATCTATGAGGACGAGCTTGATGCCGGCGCTTCCTCGTTCAAGATCGAGGGGGCGGCTGAAAGATGCCGATTACGTGAAGAACGTGGTATCGGCTCATTTGCAGCACCTCGATCAGGTGATACGGTGTGCCTGCAGAGGCTTATTGTTACCCATGTGTACAACGGTAAGTTCTGTTATTTCCTAAAAAACGTTGAAAAGTTAACAATTTATTCGTTGCATGAGTAACTTATCACATTATTTTATTACTTTTGCCTTACTAAACCTTGTACACCATGCAGACATACGCTGATTATATCACACAGATAGAGATCGACGCTCTCTGGAGCGGCCGTAAGCATATCCTATGGAATCTGGACCGCCGGGTCAACATTCTCAGTGGTGTCAACGGTGTGGGAAAGTCGACGATCATCAACAAAGTGGTCAAAGGGCTCTCTGCCGGTGGCGAGTTCCCCTCCCATCTTCTTAAGGGCGTGCATCTGAAGGTCTATCCCGAGGATGCCAACTGGATACGTTTCGACATCATCAGGTCTTTCGACCGCCCGCTCATCAACGCGGAGATGGTGTCGAAACTCAACATGTCGCTCGCCACGGAACTTGACTGGCAGCTTTATGGGCTCCAGCGTAAATACCTCGACTATCAGGTGAACATCGGTAACCGCATGATTGCCGTGCTGCAGCAGGGTGGCCCCACGGCGGCAGAGGAAGCACAGAAGCTCTCAGAGCCGAAGAAGAAGTTCCAGGATATCATGGACTCGCTCTTTGCAGACACGGGGAAGAAGATCGTACGCACTGACAACGAGATCAGCTTCACGCAGATGGGTGAAACACTCGTGCCTTACCAGTTATCGAGTGGTGAGAAGCAGATCCTCGCCATCCTCCTCACTGTCCTCACCGAGGATAATAAGCCGTACGTCCTCTTTATGGATGAGCCGGAGGTCAGCATGCATATCGAATGGCAGAAGAAGCTCATCGAACTCATCCTAGAACTCAATCCGAATGTGCAGATCATCCTCACTACCCACTCACCCGCCGTCATCATGAACGGATGGATGGACAAGGTCACAGAGGTGTCTGACATTACCGTGAAGTGATTCTTTAGTAGGAATGAGAAAACAAATTGGTTGAGTTTTTGGATTTCTGAACTTCAGAAATTACCAAATTGTTCTTTTATGGTTACAAAATCATGCGATTATGAAACGGCTCAAGGACAATCTCACCTCCTCGTATCTCGAAGCGGCTAACTGGCTGAATCCCAAGAAGCAACGGAAGAAGATCGTAGCTTATGTGGAGAGTTACGACGACGTGTTCTTCTGGCGCAGTATCCTCAGTCTGTTTGAGACGGACCGGTTCTATTTCGAGATCATGCTTCCCACGCGTGAGGACACGCTTGAGCGGGGTAAGAAAGCGGCGCTCATGAGTGCGCTCCATGGTAAGACGGGACAATGGCTCATCGCCTGTGTCGATGCCGACTACGACTACCTCATCCAGGGGGCGTCGGTGACATCGTGGCAGATTCTCAGCAGTCCCTATATCTTCCACACCTACGCCTACGCCATCGAGAACATGCAGTGTTACGCCCCCTCGCTCCACAGTGTCTGTGTGGCAGTGACACTCAACGACCATGTCATCTTCGATATGCAACAGTATCTCGAGGAGTTTTCGCGCGCTGTCTACCCGCTCTTTGTGTGGAGCATCTGGTATTACCGCACAGGGAATTACGGACAATTCACGATGACCGACTTTCTGCGGGTCATCGAGACAGGCAACTTCTCCATGAATGATGCTTACCGTACCATCGCGCAGGTGCACAGCAAAGTGGACAAACGCTGCGAGCAGCTGCGGCGCCATAACCCTAATGCGGCAGAGAGCTACCGTAAAGTGGAGGAGGACCTGCGGCGGCTTGGCGTGACGCCCGAGACGACGTACCTCTATATCCAAGGCCATCATCTCTTCGACAAGGTCGTGATGCCGATGATGACCCGTGTCTGCGACAAGCTTATCCGACAGCGGCAGGCGGAGATAGCGCGGCAGAGCCGGCATGGCACGCAGCGCCGCAACGAGCTCTCGTGTTACAACAACTCTATCGAGAATGTCATCCCGATGCTGAAGAAGAACACGGGCTTCTTCGCATCTGATCCATATCGCCGCATCAAGGCTGACCTCACCGCTTTCATGCAACAGATGGGATGAGTGTACAGGCTTTCCACTATAAGATAGTTGTATATCCGCATCGTGTCTTCACGATTTCCCGCGACTAAACCGAATCCTAATGCCGTGCAAAGTCGTGCCAAGCCGTTGCGATAAGAATATTGCAGTAATTAGACATATCATCTATGAAGAAACTTCTCTTGGCCCTTGCTGCGCCGCTCGCTGCGGCTGCTGCGATGGCCCAAACGAACCCGTTGTGGATGCGCTGCCCTGCCATCTCCCCCGATGGCACGACGGTGGCGTTCTCTTACAAAGGAGACATCTGGACCGTGCCCGTCCGGGGCGGACAGGCACGGCAGATAACGAGTAACCCCGCCTATGAGGCTAACCCCGTATGGAGTCCCGACTCCCGCCAGCTCGCTTTTGCCTCTTCACGTGAAGGCAGCATGGATGTCTATGTCGTGGACCGTGACGGCGGCGTGCCGCGCCGTCTGACGACAGACAGTGGCGACGAGTATCCCATGGCATGGAGGAACGACTCTACTGTTCTGTTGCGCGCCTCCATCATGCCGAAGGCCACAAGCATCATCTTTGCCAGCGGTTCGTTCCCTCAGGTCTACGAGGTCGGCATCCGCGGCGGCCGCATGCGCCTCTTTTCCGACATCACGATGCAGGACATCAGTGTCGGCAAGGATGGTGCCATCCTCTACCATGACCAGAAAGGTTACGAGGATCTTTTCCGCAAGCATCACCAGTCGCCGATCTGCCGTGACATCTGGCTGTACAAGAACGGCAAATACACAAAACTGACCGATTTCGCCGGTGAGGACCGCACACCGGTGTGGGGTGCCGGTGCCGACACCTATTATTATCTGAGTGAAGAGGACGGCACGTTCAATGTCTACCGGCGCCGTATTGGTGAGACGGCGAAGACGCAGCTCACCCATTACAAAGGCAACCCCGTACGTTTCCTCACGCGTGCTGCCGACGGCACGTTGTGTTATGGCTATGATGGTGAGATATACACGTTGAAGGAAGGCCGTGAGCCCGTGAGACTCATTGTCTCTGTCGTAGCCGACGACGGCAGTGACAGGCTCCAGCGGCAGGTGCTGCGGAGCGGTGTGAAGGAGTTTACCGTCTCGCCTTCGGGCAAGGAGATAGCGTTCATCGTTCACGGTGATGTCTATGTCACGTCGACAGACTATACCACGACAAAGCAGATCACGGACACGCCGGAGCAGGAGCGGGACGTCAACTTCTCACCCGACGGCCGTAGCCTCGTCTATGCCTCTGAGCGTGGTGGACTGTGGCAGATTTATCGGACGTCCATCGTGAAGAAAGACGAGAAGCAGTTTACCTATGCCACCCAACTTAAGGAAGAGCAGCTTGTCAAGTCGAGCCTCGTCGACATGCAGCCGGCTTACAGTCCCGACGGCCGCAGCGTGGCGTATATCGAGAACCGTGGCACGCTGAAAGCGGTCGACGTGAAGACGAAAGCCGTGAGGCAGCTCATGGATGGTAAATACCAATACAGTTACCAGGACGGTGACCTGTGGTTCAAATGGAGCCCTGACAGTCGCTGGCTGCTGTCCAACTATATCGGCACGGGCGGATGGAACAACAGTGACATCGCCCTCGTGCCGGCTGACGGCAGTCAGAAGATCACGAACCTTACGAACAGCGGCTATAGTGATTCGAACGGCCAGTGGGCCCTCGGCGGCAAAGCCATGGTGTTCATGAGTGACCGTGCCGGTTACCGCAGTCATGGCAGCTGGGGTGCGGAGGACGACGCGTATATCATGTTCTTCGACCTCGATGCCTATGAGCGTTTCCGGATGAACAAGGAGGAGCGCGCACTCTATGATGAGGCACATAAGAGAGAAGCTGCTGACACGGTGGCAAAGAAGAAAGAGCCCGTCATAAGGTTCCGCAAATGGAACACGAAGAAGAACAAAGCGGCAGCGAAAGCCGGCGAGAAAACTGATGATAAGAGCGGTGTCAAGCCGCTGAAGTTCGATCTCGCCAACTGCCGCGACCGTATCATCCGGCTCACGGCCAACTCTTCTCACTTAGCTGACGCTATCCTTTCGCCGGGTGGCGACACGCTTTATTACGAGGCGCGTTTCGAGGGCGACTATGACTTGTGGAAACATGATCTCGTGGAGAATAAGACGGAGATCGTCATGAAGAGCGTCGGCTACGGACTGGAGCCTGACAAGGACTTCAAGAACCTCTATGTCTACAACAATGGTATCAGGCAGATCAACCTCGCGAAGAACTCGCAGAAGACCATCAACTTCGAGGCTGACTTCAACTACCGGCCTTATGAGGAGCGGACTTACATCTTCAACCATGTGTGGCAGCAGGTCAAGGATAAGTTCTATGACCCGAAGCTCCATGGTGTCGACTGGGACGGTTACAAGAAGACCTATGCTAAGTTCCTGCCGTATATCAATAACAACTATGATTTC
>CALJCU010000504.1 GCA_938023885.1 uncultured Prevotella sp.
AAAGGAGTTCGTCATAAGACGAACTCCACTTCCTTGAAAGCATAGCTGCGAATATGCCCCTCACGGTCATGAAGGATAAGACGGCCATCATCTTCAACCTCCACAAGCGCTGCTTCGAACTCTCCGTCCTTGTCACGATACCTAAAATAGCCGTGACTGCGATAGAGATAAGATGTGTAGAGAGAGACTGTCTTCCCATAGTTTCCATTGCGAAAGGCGACGAGATAGTTCCGAAAAGTCTCTATGATCTGTTTCAGCAATGTCTCACGATTGGTCTCTTTCCCGATAATCTGCAGCAACGACACGGGGTTGGGAGCATCACTGTAAAACTCCTGTTGGTTGACATTTACTCCTGTACCCACGATGCAATCGCGGATATATCCCCGGGACAAACTATTTTCAATGATGGTCCCGCTGATCTTCTTGTCTTTCCAATAGATATCATTCGGCCATTTGATGGTGATGTCCTCGGTGTATTGAGACAAGACATCGTGAAGAGTAAGCGCCACGGCCTCAGAGATGAGGAACTGGGAGTGAAGCGGTATCCACACAGGATGACAAAGCACAGAGAAGATAAGGTTCTTTCCCCGCTCGCTCTCCCATTTGTTCGTGCCCTGCCCTCGTCCGGCTGTCTGGAATTCGGCTGAGACAACCACCATATCATTGGTGTTGCCATCCGCTTCAGCCCGATGCTCTGCAAGGTAACTGCTCGTAGAGTTGGTCTCATCGAGCATGATATAGTTGATCTTCGACTGATTTTTCTTCTTTCCGTCAGACAAGGAGAGGATTGAACGCATCTTCAATATGATTAAGTTTTATATTGTTACTGTTTCGCTTACCTGTGATGGCAATAACATCAAAGCGGAGCTGCTCACTGATATCGTGCGATTTGACGTATTCGTCGGCGGCAAGGCCCAAATGACGTATCTTCCTGATGTCGACAGCATCTTCAGGCTTCATGTAGTCTTCATTGCCTCGTGCCTTGACTTCCACGAAGACGACGGTCGTCAGGTCGGGGGTCTTGCAGATGATGTCGATGTCACGCTTGCTGCGCCCGAAAGTCCAGTCACGCTCCATGAGGATGTAACCTTCCTTTTGAAGGTATTCGGCTGCATAATCCTCACCCCATTTGCCATAATCGTTATGCTCTGCCATTAACAGGTAAATTTTATTTTCTGCAAAAATAACCTTTTCCTTTCATAAATCAAAGGGAAATGGTAATTTTGTAGCAAATAATACTCTAATCCATGACAGAAGAACAAACGAAACGCGATGAATGGTTCATGCGAATGGCCCTTGCCGAGGCCAAGGCAGCGTATGAGGAGGGAGAGATTCCGGTGGGAGCAGTTATTGTTGCCAACGGCAAAGTGATAGCACGGGCCCATAACCAGACAGAGACACTGCACGATGTCACGGCCCATGCTGAGATGCTCGCCATCACCTCAGCAGCAAGCATGCTTGGCGGCAAATATCTTTCCGGTTGTACACTCTATGTAACTGTTGAGCCATGCATCATGTGTGCAGGGGCCTTAGGATGGGCACAGATGAGCCGTATCGTCTATGGTGCAACTGATGAGAAGCGCGGTTACTCCATCTCTGCACCCAAGGCCTTACACCCCAAGACAAAAGTGGAGGGTGGCATGTTGGAAGACGAGTGCAAAGCCTTGATGCAGTCGTTTTTCGCAGGAAGAAGAAGATGAAGTAATCACTTCACCAACACAACGAGGTATTTGCTTGTGCTCCAGAAGATCTGAGGATTGGTGATCGTCAAGACATACATCTTATTATTGTCTAGCTTAAGCTCGTAGCTTCCCATCGGATGAGACGTGAGGAGTTTGACAGCCTTCGAATAGAGTTTGATTTCTTTGGTTACACGGATATCGATCTTCGTGAAATAGTTCCAGTTGAAGTTCTGTTGGAGCACTTTGCCCCCATACAGGATGTGCTGCTCCTTCAACTCCGACTTCGTACCAAAGACATACCAGGCCGTATTGAGTTGAGCTTCCTGGTTATTGATAGTTTGTGTCTTCTCCGCACTTTCTGTCTGAAGGTCGGTGACATTATCATTAAGGTTACTGATAGTCTGATCGAGCTCAGCAATATGGATATCCTTGGCATCGAGCTCAGCCCTGAGTTGCTGTAACTGCTGATCTTTCTCATCGAGCTGACGCAGCATGTTGGCAATGACCTTCTTAAGTTCCGCACTCTTAAAGTCACTGTCACGCAACTGTCCCTGGAGTTTTTTTATCAGTTCCCGGTTCTGCTGCATACGGTCAGCAATGAACTTGATATTCTCCTTGATCTGCTCCGCCTTGTCTGCGCGCTCATCACTCTGAATAATATTCACACGGTTCTCAGCCTCACTGATCTCGTTGAACCCTTCCTGGATCTCATTCATCGTGGCCATCATACTATTGATCTGATCGTCACGCTGTGAGATGATCTGGTGCAAGGAGTCATCCTTGGCAACAGTCGGCAGGTTCACCTTGGAAGTCTTCTTCTCTATACAACCACTCAACAGGAAGAGAGGAAAGGAAACTATCAAGAGAATAGATATATGTGAAATGATTTGATGTGTTTTCATTGCATTTTAGGGTTATTGATTCGGCCAGCTAAGCCTTTTTGGGTTTACCGGCGAGAACGATGACGATCTCACCTTTCGGCTCCGTCTCCTCAAAATGAGCTATCACCTCATCGAGCGTGCCATGCACATGCTCCTCGTGAATCTTACTGATCTCACGCGCCACGCTCACCTGGCGGTCTCCACCAAAGACATCACGAAACTGCTTCAGCGTCTTCAGTGTGCGGTACGGCGACTCATAGAACACCATCGTGCGAACCTCATCCATGAGGCCCGCAAGATGTGTCAGGCGGCCTTTCTTCTGCGGAAGGAAACCTTCGAAGCAGAAACGGTCACAGGGTAAGCCCGACGATACGATAGCCGGAATACAAGCCGTAGCCCCGGGAAGTGTGATGACGGGAATGCCCTCATGCACAGCCTCACGTACAAGGAAGAAACCAGGATCACTGATGCCGGGCGTCCCTGCGTCACTGATCTGCGCGATGGTCATGCCCGCTTTCAGCTTCTCAATGATGCCGGCTGTCGTGCCATGCTCATTGAACTTATGATGCGCCAGGAGATGGTTCCTGATGTCATAATGTTTCAAGAGAATACCCGATGTACGGGTGTCCTCAGCAAGCACAAGGTCAGCCTTCCTGAGAATATGCAAGGCGCGGAGGGTGATATCCTCCATGTTGCCCACTGGTGTCGGAACTATATATAATGTACCCATAACATTATCGTATATCAAGGAACAAATATAGACAATTATTTCAAATGGAGCAAAGAAAGTCCTAATTCTTTGCAATTTTTAAGAGGCTTCTTCAAATTATATTGTTTACCTTTGCAAGCATGATTGAAAATCTCATCGGGGAACCCCATCGTCCGGGAAGAATAGAAGTGGTGTGCGGCTCTATGTTCTCGGGCAAGACCGAAGAACTCATCCGCCGCCTGAAACGCGCCAGGATAGCCCGCCAGCAAGTGATGATCTTTAAACCGGCCGTTGACACCCGTTATTCTGATGTCGAAGTGGTCAGCCATGACCATAACTGCATCAACTCTACACCCGTGAAAGACACACAAGCCATCCACAAAAGAGCCCAAGGCTACGATGTCATCGGCATCGATGAGGCCCAGTTCTTTGACGACAGTCTCGTAGAGGTCTGCAACCGGTTGGCTTACAATGGTATGCGGATCATCGTAGCAGGTCTCGACATGGATTATCTCGGTCAGCCTTTCGGACCGATGCCTAAGCTCCTGGCTATCGCCGATGAGGTGACGAAGGTGCATGCCATCTGCGTGAAATGCGGTTCCCTCGCCTATGCCAGTCACCGACTGGTTAAGAGCAATGCACAGGTGATGCTTGGAGAAAAAGAGGAGTATGAGCCACTCTGCCGCGAATGCTTCAAAAAAGCGCTTGAAGAAGACAGACGCAACGCACACTCCAAAAATCTGTTCGAAGGATAAAAACTCAGCGTGCGGGTATTGGTACAGGGACCGCCCCTGCAACCAACACAACTCCTCCCATCGATGGGATAGCAAATTTTATCTTCCCGTCCTTACTGACCTTCATCGTCTTGATCAGGGTCTGACGATTCTTATTCTCATAAAGAAAGGTTACGGCTTTGCCAGCCAGTTCCCTCATACTGACAGATGTGACAACGGCCTTCCGCATACCATTGATCCCCCCAATGAACCATTGACCAGAGACAGCATCCTGACGAGCCATGACCACATACTTCGTAGGATAGCCATCGAGGAAGCGAGTACTCTTCCAAGATGTAGGAATATGAAGGAGGAAGTCACGCTCCACATTATTGATAACACTGTCAGCCTGCGGTGTGACAGCCACACAGTTGATGCTGCACTGGTTCGTGACAGCTGTGGCAAGTTCGAAGAGACGTGAGGTGTAACGCGGATGACGGCTGTGATTGTCCTTGCTCATATAATCGTTCATCAACACGCCCCCCCAGTCGAAGCTGCCGATGGCATTGCGTGAGAAAGGATGCATCGTCATCTCGAATCCTTCCTGACGCGCATGATGATCCGTGAAATAGACATTCTCACTGGCCAACGCTCCTTCCGAACCGATATAGTTGGGGTACATCCGTTCCCAGCCACGCGGGATGGTACAGCCATGGAAGATGACCCCGATACCATATTCGTTGGCATCACTGAGGATATCCTCATAGAGGCGAAGCGTCTCTTGCTTGTCGCCCCCGAAGAAATCTACTTTAACCGCTGCCACCCCGAACTTGTGCAGCCATTTCATCTCCCGCTTGCGCTGAATACTGTTGTTCATGATGCCGCGCGGCCCCTGCGGCGCATCATTCTCTACACCATTGGAGTTGTACCACACCATGAGTTTCACGTTCTTCTGCTTGGCGTAGGCAGCTAACTTCTCCATACCTCCGCGTCCAATCTGCCTGTTCCACAGAGCGTCGACAAGGATGTATTCGTAGCCGTATTTGTTGGCGAGGTCAATGAATGTCTTCTGGTCATCATAGTTACAGGAGTTGTCCTGCCAGATAATCCAGCTCCATGTATAGCGTCCCGGAGGATAGTTAACCTCTGTCGCCTCATATTTTGGTTCCACGACACTGTACTGAATCATCGTCTCTACAACCGGCTTCAAAGTCTGTCCAATAGCGATAGTACGCCAAGGTGTGGAACCCGGCAACATAATGGAAGCCGTATTTGAGCCAAATCCGTTGTTCTCTCCCTGTTGCGGATAGGATACTGTATATCCGGTCCTTGCATCGAAATCGGACAGACGCGAGGCACAGTACTGACCATCAACCCCCGTTTCTGAGACCAATGCCCATCCTCTGTCACCGACATGGAAAAGGCACGGGAACGTGTATCCTACCCCATATTGTGACTTGTCAGTCATCTTTGCATCAGCCTTATATTCTTCTTCATAGGAAGGCTTTGTGCGCTCCCAGCCCGTCATCGGCGTTATCTGCGGACAAAGGAACGTTGTGGTCTCAGAGGGGAAAAAGAAACTTGATGCCTCGCTCTCTATGACAGCGCACTTAGGATTATCATTATTCTGTCGGGGCAGCGTATAGCGGAATGCCACATCGCTGTTGTCGACTACAAACGTCACTGTCATCTTGAAACCTTTCGCTGTCTCCACCTGGATATCAGAAGCATTCGCATTGAAATCGATATGCGAGAACTTCGTACGCGTCATATCATAGTGCCTCTCAACGGGATAATCTTCTGAAGACTTAATAGTCAGACCTGAAGTAAGGTCTCCGAAGTTGGTCTTCAATCCGAGACGGGAAGGCAACAACATCTGCTTCCCATCAAGCGATACGGAATAGGTCAGGTTGCCACCTTCATCATTGACCGTCACCACGAGGTTTCCGTCAGGTGACTTCACCGTCTTTTCCATTGCCGGAGCAGTAAGCGCAGCTGCAAGTATGGCTCCCAACAAGATTTCTTTCTTCAT
>CALJCU010000505.1 GCA_938023885.1 uncultured Prevotella sp.
GTACGCGCCTTAATGTCTCTGTCAAGGGTGCTATCACGAATATCAAGAATCCGATCAGCGGGAAAATTGTCGCTGATAAGATTGGTTCCGTGACCTACAACGAGTTTGCCAAGGGGCACGGAACAGAGATAAGGGTCAGGAGTTAACAGTGTCAGGAGTGGAGAATGAAATACGACTTTGATAAGATTGTTCCAAGGCGTCATACAGGTTCTTATAAATGGGATGCTATCCCAGAGGACACGTTGCCGCTGTGGGTCGCCGACATGGATTTCGAGGCGGCTCCCGCCATCAGGAAAGCATTGGCTGACAGGGTGGCACATGGTGTGTTCGGATATACGCAGATTGATGACGGTTATTATGACGCCGTCATCTCTTGGTATGCGCGTCGCCACCAATGGACGATAGCCCGCCGTTGGATGCTCTATACCAGTGGCGTGGTGCCGGCTGTCAGTTGTTCGATAAAGGCCCTGACACTTCCGGGAGAGAATGTGCTTGTACAGACGCCTGTCTATAACTGTTTCTTCTCTTCTATACGCAACCAGGGCTGCCAGATCGTGGAGAACCGACTCGTGCGGAAAGATGACAGCTATGTCATCGACTGGGAGGATTTTGAACGGAAATGTGCGGATGAGAAGACGACAGTCTTCTTACTCTGTAATCCTCATAACCCCACTGGAAGGGTGTGGACACGAGAAGAACTGAAGAATATGGGGGACATCTGTGCCAGGCACCATGTCTTTGTTATCAGCGATGAGATCCACTGTGAGCTTGTGATGCCAGGGTATAAGTTTATGCCATTTGCAGCAGCAGGTGACGAAAACTTACGCAATGGCGTCACGCTCAGTTCACCTTCGAAAAGCTTTAATACAGCGGGCTTGCAGATAGCGAACATCATCTGTAAGGACGATGAGGTGCGCAGACGGATCGACCGTGTCATCAATATTTTTGAGGTATGCGATGTCAATCCATTCGGTCCTGTGGCTTTGAAGGCCGCTTATAACGAGAGTGAGGAGTGGCTCGATGCACTTAACGAATATATCTGGGGAAACTATCAGCTGCTGAAAGACATGTTCGTGCGAAGGTTACCTAAACTTAAGGTGACAAGGCTCGAAGGAACCTATCTTGCCTGGGTAGACATTAGTCGTTTGGCAATGAAGAGTGATGCTGTAACGAAGAGACTGCTCCACGAGGGTCACGTCTTTGTCTCCAGTGGTACACTCTATGGCACGGAAGCCGGCGAAGGCTTCATCCGCATTAACCTTGCATGTCCGCGCGATGTGCTCAGAGAAGGAGTGGAAAGAATGGTCAGTACACTTGGTAGTATTTGATAGCAGACATTTTAGAGTGGGTACCGGACCCGCCCCTATTGGTGTAAACAATCCCGGAACTTATAACTTCACTTCTTTAAGAATCTTGTCAGTTGCTCCGGCAAGACTCTCTACAAACCGGCCGGCTTCCTTGCTTGTCTTCTCAAGTAAATCACGGCTCGTTTCCAATTCTCTCATTAAACCGGTAAACTCACCGTAGTCTTTTATCTCGAAACCGCCACCAGCCTTAATCAGTCCTAATGCCTCCTGAAAGTGCTTATTATTCGGTCCGAAGATAACGGGCTTGTCCCAAACTGCAGCCTCCAGCACATTATGGATACCTGCACCGAATCCTCCACCTACATAAGTGACATCAGCGTAGTGGTAAATGCTGGATAGCAGTCCGAAGCAATCGATGATGAGGCACTCAGCATCTTTCACGTTCTCTGTTGTAGCTTCCGTGTAACGCACCGTTTTCCGCTTTAGCTTGGAGAGAATCTGCTTTAGATGATCCTCGCCAATGACATGCGGTGCAATGATGAGTTTCCAGTTGTGGTGCTCGTTGAAATATTTGATGAAGATATCCTCATCAGGTGGCCAACTGCTGCCTGCGATGAACACAGGAGGATGTTGAGGGGCGGGGGGTGAGGGTTGAGGGCTATGATTATTCTCAAGGCCAAGGAACGCCTCGACGATTGGCAATGACTTGCCGGCATCTCTTATCTGCAGCACACGGTCAAAGCGTGTGTCACCTGTCACGGACACACAATCGATGCCTATGGAATGAAGCAACTGCTTGCTTTCCTCATTCTGAACGAAGAAATGAACGAAACAATTCAGCACATGTCCGTAGCCCTTGCCGTACCATCGGAAAAAAATCTGATTGGGACGGAAGATACTCGATACCGAGTAAAGGGGTATCTGTCGGTGCTTGAGGATATGCAGGTAGTTGGACCAGAACTCATACTTGATAAAGAACGCTATGACAGGGCGTACGGTACGCAGAAAACGACGCGCGTTGCCGATGGTGTCTATAGGGAGATAGACGATGATGTCGGCACCGGCATAATCTTTGCGCACTTCATAGCCCGACGGAGAGAAGAACGTGAGCAGAATCTTGTATTCCGCATGCTCCCGTTTTATTTTCTCCATGATAGGCCTCCCCTGCTCAAACTCACCGAGCGAGGCTGCATGGAACCAGATGTACTTGGCATTGGGGTCCACCTTCTCTTCCAGGATGCGGAAAGTGTCGTGTTCGCCTTTCCACATTGTGCTCACTTTCTTAGAGAAGAAGGTGGCAATCCATACACCTATATTATATAGGAAGATGAAGAAATTGTACATTATCCCAATGTCTCTATAGCCTTCTGCATTCTTCTGATGGTCTCGTCTCTGCCGAGAAACGCTGAGATGTCAAACATACCGGGGCCCTTGCCGATACCTACTAGTGCCAGACGCCAGGCATTCATCACATCGCCCGGCTTATAGCCTTTGTCGGCTATCCATTTCTCCACGACAGACTCCTGGCATTCAACGGAGAAATTGTCGATGCCTTTCAGTACTTCAATGAGTTCTGTCATCTGCTGGGCAGAGTAATCTTTCCAGCGCTTCTTCGCTGTCTTCTCATCGTAAGACGCGGGTGCGATAAAGAAGAAAGCACACAGCGGCCAGAGCTCTTTGACGAAGTCGACACGGTCCTTCATCAGGTGAACAACCTGCCTGATACGGTCAAAGGTCTCGTCTACACCATTGTTGGCGACGATAGGAGCGAAGAGCTCTGCAATCTCCTCATCGCTCTTGCGAAGGATGTACTCGTGGTTGAACCAGATACTCTTCTGATAGTCGAACTTGGCACCGCTCTTGGAGCATTTGGTGATATCGAAGGCTTTTACGAGCTCATCAAGGGAGAATATCTCTTGGTCAGTGCCGGGGTTCCAGCCTAAGAGCGCGAGGAAGTTGACGACCGCTTCGGGGAAATAGCCACTCTCACGGTATCCCGATGACACTTCACCCGTCTTGGGGTCGTGCCATTCGAGCGGGAACACAGGGAAGCCGAGGCGATCACCATCACGCTTCGACAGTTTTCCCTTGCCTTCCGGCTTGAGCAGTAATGGGAGATGAGCGAAACGGGGCATCGTGTCTTCCCAGCCAAAAGCTCTGTAGATCAGTACGTGGAGTGGGGCGCTGGGCAACCACTCTTCGCCACGGATGACGTGCGTAATCTCCATGAGATGGTCATCCACGATATTAGCAAGATGGTATGTAGGGAGCTCGTCAGCACTCTTGTAAAGCACCTTGTCGTCGAGAATATCACTCTTGACACACACGTCACCGCGAATCATGTCGTTGACATGGATCTCTTTTCCGGGCTCCACCTTGAAGCGCACGGTATACTGGGCACCTTCGGCAATCAGACGCCCTGCCTCTTCCTTGGGAAGTGAGAGTGAGTTGCGCATCGAGAGGCGTGTATGAGCGTCGTACTGGAAGTCCTTTACCTCCCCGCGCTTCTTCTCCAGTTCCTCGGGCGTGTCGAAAGCGAGATAGGCTTTGCCGCTGTCGAGAAGCTGCTGCACATATTTCTTATATATCTTCCGTCGCTCGCTCTGACGGTATGGGCCATAATCGCCGCCGAAAGACACACCTTCATCAAACTTGATGCCGAGCCACTTGAACGATTCGATGATATAATCTTCTGCACCCGGTACAAAACGGTGACTGTCAGTGTCCTCAATGCGGAACACGAGATCGCCGCCGTGCTGGCGGGCAAAGAGATAATTATACAAAGCCGTGCGTACGCCGCCAATATGCAGCGGGCCGGTGGGGCTGGGGGCAAAACGTACCCTCACTTTTCTTTCTGACATAACCAAAAGAATAATTTTGGTGCAAAATTAATGTTTTTTTTCTGCTTTAACGGATATTTTTCGTATTTTCGCACCAAAATAATCGGGCAAAGGCTTTGCAGGCATCACAATAACAGGAAAATGAATACTTTTAAAAAGATAATAGGTAACGAGGAAAACGTTTGGAGAAGTCTTGCCATCCGTACGGGGCTTGTCCTTCTTACCTCTTTGGTCATCGTTTGGTTCCTTCCGCGCAATGAGGCCAAGCAGTTTGCCTATGAGGTAGGTGAGCCATGGCATTATGGCACCCTCATCGCCAAATACGATTTTCCCGTATATAAGACGGACGACGCTATCCAGCGTGAGCGCGACTCGCTGCTTCGCAGCTTCCAGCCTTACTACAACTACGACAACAATGTGGAACCGGTCCAGATAGCGCGTCTGCGCGTGGCATTATCCAAGGCCGGACCGCTGCCTGCGGGATTTGAGGATGCCATCCTCGAAAGGATGCACCATTTCTACCAATCGGGCATTATGGACACCCCGGGATACAATGCGTTCCACAACGACACGACCTCTCAGGTACGTATTATCTTTGGAAAGGACGCTG
>CALJCU010000506.1 GCA_938023885.1 uncultured Prevotella sp.
TACGTTGATGCCTTTGTTCTGCATCTCGGCCATGAGGTTGAGGCTCACGCCGAGCTTACCTTTGGCGTCGTAGATACGTGGTTTGATCCATGTGCCGTGGCCCGTGAAGGCACCGTCGAGGAAGGCATGGAACGGCAGCTTGCTCGTCTTTCCGTTGTGCACCTCTAAGTTGTAGGCCATGTCTTTCTGTGCCGATGAGAGGCTCAGACGGGCCGTGTCGAGAGCCATACTGTCTACGACGAGACCATAGGCCCGTGCCGTACCGTTCAGACCGCTGACCGGTGACGATGTGATATCCATGTCGATGGAATGGAAGTCGATGCCATAATGATGCATGACCTGCGCCATAAAGTTATCCTCACCTGTCTGCAGTCTCAACTGCAACTCAGGCAGCCGGTGGCGCAACCGTGCCTGATCGATATACTTGTCTTTGATTTGTCGCTGCAGTTCAGAGATGAAAGGCGTGAGGGCACGCAGCAGCCGCTCATAACCGCCTGAGGCATGGAGGTTGAGGTGGAAATCGTTGCAGTCGACGACGGCGCGTGTCGTGTCGCGGTCCGTTAGCATGTCGAGCACCACATCGTTGGGGCGCAGGCGTTTCCTGCCATTGGAGACGGTGATGTCGGAGAAAAGGCCTTGAGCCTGATAGAACTTGTCGAGGTCAGAGGCTACATCTACCTGGCCGCACACAGATACCTCCATCGGCTCATCGACGACATGCAGGCCCTGGAGATTGACCTGTGAGAGGTCTGCCGTGAGCGTAGCGGCACTGCTGCTGTGCTTGCCTATATGGAGGGCTGAGACGAGGGCGTCGATGCCGATCTTGCCTTTGACGTTGCGGTTACGGCAGTCGGCCTTGGCGATGAGACGTCCTGCGGCGAGGCTCGCCGTGAGGTCAATGTTATCGAGGTTATACTGTCCGTAGCCGAGCGCTTTGACCTTTGCCACAGCATGCATCTGTGTAAGGGGTGAGAGGATGTCAGTGCCGCTGCCTCGTGCTGCTATCGTCCCAGTGAAGGGATGGACAGGCTGATGCCTGAGGAAATGGGCCACGGGCAGACGATGCGCTCTCAGGTCGGCGCGATAGGCCATACGTCTCATGTCGAGGGCGATGTTGCCTCCAATGGAGCCACCGCCTTGTGTAGCGACAAAGCGGGAAGCTACCTGCCGGCCGTTCATCTTCACATGTCCGCGGAAGCTGATGTCTTGCGGGATGTTCACCGTCGGGGTGATGCTCGTCGGCAGCAGAGGCTTGATGAAAGTAAGGCTGCCCGTGCGTGCGTTCACGTCCATGTCGGCACACAGGGCCGTAGGCACCGTGACATTGGTGAGGAAGCCACCGGCATTAAGTTTGAGGATACCCGGCATGGCGAGGTACATATTATTAATATGTAGCCGATGAAGGTTACCGTTTACCCGGCCATTGACAACGAGCGGTACGCGCGGCCAGATATGCAGTATATTCTTGGGGAGGTAGGGGGAAGCGAGAGACAACAGGTCATGAGCGCCTATCGACCCACACATGACAGCTGTGAATGTTCCCGTACTGTCGGCCGGCTGGTCGGTGGAGAATGCGTTCATGTCCATGCGGAACGTGAGGGCGAGGTCCGTGAAGGGCGTCTTCAGCCGCAGGGCGGGCAGGGCGAGACTCGTACTGTCCATCCGGAACAGTCCGCTGAGGCCTTTCACTGTCAGTCCGCTCTTCTCCTGGAAGGCGGCCGAGGCGATACAGACCTTCATCTGAGGCGAACAGAAAAAGAAAGAGTCGGCATCAAGCTGAAGCTCGCGCAGGGCGATGTGGTTGGGATCGAAGCCCGACGCAGCCGCGACAGAAGGCCGCTTGTCGTAGTTCAGCCATCCGCCGTCCCAGTGGAGTTTGTCCGCAGCGTAGAGGTTCTTGAAGAGATCCATATAGACCTGTCGCGCCTTGCCTTCGCTCATGAGCAAGGCCACGGAGACGGTGTCGCCGGGAGTACGGAGGGCGAAGGCGGTGTTGTTAATATGGATGTCGTCAAGATTGATCTTCCAGAAGTTCTTCGTTTTCGATGTGTCTTTCTTTGCTGTGTCGGAGAGCTCCACGAGGAGGCTGGCATCGTTGAGCAGTGCGTGGTTCACGCGCACATGCTCTTTCGAGAGGTCGATGCCGTGGGCCTTGACCTTCAATTCTCCTACTTTACCGCTGATGCGCACGTCACTGATGAAATGGGTGGTGTTGACCTGCATGTCGCGAAGGGAGAGCTCATCGACCATGACCTGCTTGTGGAACAACGGCCAGAGCTGTACACCGGCTACGGCGCGTGAGACGAGGGCTACAGTATCAGTCTTTCCCTTGATGGAGTCGTTAGGCTCAAAGGCCCGCACGTCTTCGAGTGAGAGGTCGAGAGGGAAAGCGAGGCGGACGTGTCCTACGCTGATTTTCATTCCTGTCTTCTCGGAAGCCACGGCAGCCGCTTTTGTCACTGCCCAGTTCTGGAAAGGTGGAAAATAGAGCAACAACGACAAAATGATGAACAGTGCGACGGGCACACAGACGGCAGCGGCCGCATATTTAACGACTTTAACGACTCTTCTTTTGGACATTCTCTATCGATCGTTCCCGGAATGTGAGGCCGGATGGTAACATGCATGTTATTATTGTTGCAAACTTACAAAAAAATATCCATTTTCGCTATATCTTCATTCAATTATTTCAAAAAATACCCCAGGGAGCTCCTCCTCTTAATTTCCTCCCCCCAAAAGAGGGGTTGATATGCCTCAAGTGACTATAACTATGTCTCCAACCCCGCCTCTACGGCAATACCCTACAAAAAAATACAGTGGGCGGTGAAGGCCACTGTATTCTTTCTTCTTTAGCTTCGTGCCTGGGCACGAAGCGCAGTGTTAGGCCTTGCCCTGGTTGGCCACAGCAGCAGCCTTGGCAGCGATGGCGGCAGCGTCACCAAGGTAGTAGTCCTTGACAAGGTTAAGGTCGTCGTCGAACTCGAACACGTACGGGGTAGCCGTCGGGATGTTCAGGCCCGAGATATCCTTGTCGGAGATGCCCTTGAGGTGCTTCACGATGCCGCGGAGAGAGTTACCGTGAGCAGCCACGATGATGTTGTCGACCTCTTTGAGCTTGGGGAAGATCTCGCACTCCCAGAACGGCATGACACGGGCGATGCAGTCCTTCAGGCTCTCTGTCTTCGGCAGATACTGAGCAGGCACCTTGGCGTAACGGGGATCGGCGAGTGCTGACCCCGTGCCGTCAGCAGCGAGGTCGTTCGGCTCCACGTCGTAGCTGCGACGCCAGAGCAGAACCTGCTCGTCACCGTACTTCTGAGCGGTCTCTTTCTTGTTCAGACCTTGGAGAGCACCATAGTGCTTCTCGTTGAGGCGCCAGGTCTTCACGACGGGGATCCAGTCCTCATCCATGGCATCAAGGACGTTGTTCAGCGTCTTCACGGCACGCTTCAGATAAGACGTGTAGGCGATGTCGAAATGGAACCCTTTCTCCTTCATGAGCTTGCCAGCATCGGAAGCCTCCTGCTTGCCCTTCTCGGTGAGGTCTACATTGGTCCAACCTGTGAAACGGTTCTCAAGATTCCACTGGCTCTCGCCGTGGCGGATTAAAACGATTCTCTTCATTTTTGATTGAGATTATTGTTTGAGTAAAATTATTATCGATCACTTATTTGTCTGTTGTAGGCAGATGAGTTATCACCATCGCGCCAACAATCAGCATCAGGGCGACTAAACTCAGGAAGATTGACAATGCTGATAACATCGGCTACACGTTTAGGGTCCGTCGTTCCCTGTTCATGCTGCAAAGATAATAAAAAGTTGCGAGCCGACGATGAAGCCTCGTGTTTTTTTATGATATTGGGCCCCATCCTGCACGGTGACCTTTATTTCTTCGCCTGTATGAGAGCATCAATCTGCTGATAACGTGCATGGGTCTTGGCATCTTTCACCTGACGGGTGTTTGTGTTGATGAGCATTACCGGCGGCACATTGCCATTGTTGTTATAGGGGTCCCACTGCGGGAGGCCGGGTCCGTTGGGGTTGCCGTTTCTGATGAAGTTGATGTAGATCTGCTGGAAGATCTCTGAGGTGGCGTAATCGTCAGTGGTCCATGGGAAGGCAGTGTTGGTGGAGAGGTTACCCATGGCATACTCGATGTCAGCAGAGTGGACAGCTGTCGTGACGGCAGGCTGCTCCAGTGTGTTGTCCTTGACGTCCATGGTGCCTCCGGCCAGTCCGGGCGTCTTGCCTTTGAGCTGCATGTTCGGGCGCGGATGGCAATAGACGTAACGGTACACGGGCGCCTTACTGCTCTGGCGTACCATATCGGCCCATTTCCACGTGGTATAGGCAATGAACATGTCACCACCGAGCGCCGTACCTTTGTCACCTAAGAGATCGGCATCCGAGTGGATGTCATAGAGGTTGAAGATAGTGTTGGCATCCGTGCCGAAATAGCTTGCGATGACAGGACTGAGGTTCGACACCGTCGGAGCCCTGCCTCCTGCAAAGGCGGCAACGGGGAACTCACCATTGTTGTTACCCAACAGGCAGGGGACCTGTGACTGACGGCCCTCGCTGATCACCTTGTTGGGGTCTTCGGCGAGGAAGATGCCGTCGATACATTTCGTGCCTTCCCCGAAGGTGCCGTCGTCGAGCTTGTTCAGTTCCTCGGCAGAGAGCTTGCGCATGCCGCTGAGTTTCTTCAGATGATTCTTCTTCGCCCACGCTGTCCCTTTCTGCTCGGCCTCGGCTAGAGAGACGGGTGTAGCGTTGGAGACGACGGCACCACTGGAACACATGTATCCGTTGATGAGGCCGCGTGTCAGCGGAGAGGTCGTGAGGGCGCAGACCGACTGTGCACCTGCCGACTCTCCGTTGATGGTGATGCGGTCAAGGTCACCGCCGAAGGCTGCGATGTTATCCTTCACCCATTTGATGGCTGCCGCCTGGTCGAGCCATCCCTGGTTGCCATGACAGCCTT
>CALJCU010000507.1 GCA_938023885.1 uncultured Prevotella sp.
GAGCCAAGCCAACAGTCTGCCACCGCTAAGAGTACCTCATCTCATACACCGGAAGAGATTGTTACAGCACATCCCATTGCCGATGGAGAGTCCGGTGGAAAAGACGATGGAGAGCAATCAGCACCACCTCCTCCCTCAGCGACTCCATTCGGGTCAGACGATGCTAAGTCCGAAGGTAAGACCTCAGAAGACTTTGGTCCACGTCCAACCGACGCAGAAACACAAAAACGCATTAATGAGCTTGTCAAGCTCAGACGTGGTGAGATGTTGACCGATGAGATGACCGCTTCAAAGGACGATAGTTCATCCGCATCTGGTCATAAGACTGCGGAACAGAAGGAAAGACCCACTGATGGCGTTGAGTCTAAAGAGCTAAATGTCCTCTTCATAGGTCCTGAGCATACTGTTTCCCCTGATGTGTCGGATGCCGTAGGCAAAGAGCCTTCAAAAGAGAAAACTCCGTCAGAGTCACATACACAAAAAGAAAATTCTGTAAATTCATCAACTGCAAAGAAGTCAAAACTTTCCAAGCCTCCCAAGCCCCCGAAGCAACCGGAGTTCCACAGCGACGCATTCTTTGACATTCTGAAAGTTCAGATTGATGACACCAAGCAGCACACAAAGTTGCAAGGAACCCAGACTGCCGAACAAGTCAGCAAGGAGGCCAAACATGTCTCCCTTGACGATGCTCAAATGGCACTCAGACAAATCAACAGTTTATGGGTAAAGAAAGAATCGGAACGCGTCCCAGATGAGGACGAACGCCAAGCAATAGAAAAATCAGAACGGTCGAACCGTGAGGCTCCGCCACAATTCAATATTTAGCATTCTCTAGCATTGATAGATTGTTTTTCATTGTAAAATTTATAAGACAGCTTTCGGAAGAGGGCTGCGCCGTGAGGCAAGGGGATCAGACGGCCGCGTGAGTGGCACTCACCCATCTTCCATTTTCATGTGGTCTTTAAATTGTAACGAAGAAAAACCTTAACAAACTTATGTTACAAACCATTTCAACCAAAACCATCATGAACTCCTGCATGAGCGCATGCAAGAGAATCCCCGTGAAGCGTGTAGCCGCCTTCCTCGGAATGTTCCTTTTCTGTGCCGTCATGACCTTCGCCCAGAGCAAAGGAGCCGGCGGATTCACGAAAGCCATCACCGAGGTATCGGGCTACCAGACCCCTGTGAGCAACCTGATGAAGGCCATTGCTGCCGTCATCGCACTGGTCGGCGCGTTCTCCATTTATTTCAAAATGCAGAACGGAGATCAGGACGTGAAGAAAGCGATCATGCTTACAATTGGCGGTTGTGTAGCATTCCTTGCAATGAGCGAGGCTCTGCCTTTGTTCTTCAAGTAGTTATACACTGCTACTTACAAGGTGTCCGAACGAAGTAAAGAGTCGGCTCGGACACCTTTCAACTCTGAAAATCCACCTTAAGAACCCTATATATCGTAAACACAATTCTAAACAAAATATCAGCCAAATGGACATCAATTTCAACGGCATCCCGGTCTTCAAGGGACTCCAGAAACCATTGGAGTTCATGGGTATCCGTGGCAGGTTCCTGACCTATGCCGCTGCCGCCATCGGCATCAGCTTCCTCGGCTTTCTGCTGTCGTCCATCCTCTTCGGCAAGCTTGTTGGCTTCATCATCATGGTCGTCCTCATAGCCGTGGGAATCATCTCTATCTACGTGAAGCAGCGCAGCGGACTGCACAGCAAGAAACGGCACCGCGGCAACTTCTACTACTGTAAAATGTATGAGCATTAACCCAAAACAACATTCGATAAAGACCTAAAAAGAAAGATAATACACCCATGAGTACCAAGAACAAGCCGCTTGACGGTCTCTTCGCCCAGCTCCAGGACATCAAGGATGCCGATGGCAAGCTGATGAACACGGTTCTCTTCTCGAAGAACGGCAATCCGTCCGTCATCATCGAGATCGAGAACCCCGTGCAGCAGTATGCCACCGATGCCGTGCAGTACGTCGCCTACACCGACGTGCTGAACAACATCGTCCAGATCCTCGGCGAAGGCTACGCCCTTCAGAAACAGGACATCCTCTGCCGTCAGAGCTACCACCATGCCATCACCGATGACATGGAGTTCCTCACGCGCAGCTACTTCCGTTACTTCAACGGCCGCCCATACACAGAGATCCGCACCTACCTCATCATCACCCAGGAGGCGGTGAAGTCCGCCTTCGTGAAGTACGACCCCAAGTCCTGGCTCGACTTCCACACGAAGGTCAGCAAGGTCATGGACATCCTCAAGGAGCGCGGCGTCTGGCACCGCAAGCTCACGAAGGACGAGGTCAACGAGTACCTCCACCGCTTCATGGCGTTCCACTTCAAGGCCGGTCCATTCTCGATGCAGAGCTTCAAGGCCAGTGACGACTGCCTGAGGATGGGCGACAAGGTCGTAAAATCCTTCGACATCGTCGACGTGGACGAGATAGACCTGCCATCGCTCATCAGGCCCTACCAGTCCGTCGCCGTCAACGGCTACGTCATCGCCACCGACCTGCTGGCTTTTCTTAGCGAGATACCCGATACTGACTGCGTCATCTACAACCAGGTCATACAAATTCCTCAGCAAAGAAAGCTCCTCCGCAAGCTTCAAGGTAAGGCCAAGCGCCACGGCTCCATGCCCGACCCCAGCAACAAGATCGCCAAGGCCGACATCGAAGCCGTGCTGAACCTCCTTGCCCAGGACAGCAAGCTGCTCGTCTACACCAACTTCAACCTGCTGGTCAGCTGCAAGGCCGAGAAGCTGACCCCCGTTACAAGCTTCATCGAGACCAAGCTCTACGAGTGCGGCATCTTCGCCAGCAAGAGTGCCTACAACCAACTGGAGCTCTTCATGGACTCCTTCCCCGGCAATGCCTACTCGTTCAACCCCGACTACGACCTCTTCCTGACGCTCAACGACGCAGCCCTCTGCCTCTTCTTCAAGGAGCACCTCAAACACTCCGAGATCACACCCCTCAAGACCTGGTACACCGACCGTCAGGGCCTGCCCGTATGCATCGACATCACCGGCAAGGAAGGCAGCGTGAAGATGACCGACAACGCCAACTTCTTCTGCATCGGACCCAGCGGAAGCGGCAAGTCCTTCCACATGAACTTTAATGTCGGCAAACGGCTGCAAACGGCTGCAAGTAATCGGTTGATTATCAGTTAACAAGCGTTTGCAGTCTTCTCAAATGGCTATTGCGAGTTCCATCCGTTTTGATTAATTTTGTACCGCATTTGGAACTTGACAATGAAGCACCGCGGCATAAGATGTTGCACTCTAAAGCAGATAATGCAACGCAGCTGCACCAAAATTGTCAGACAATGCTGAAAACGGATAAATTCACAAGAACAAGCACTATGGGAAAGAAAAGCGAAACACAACTTAACAGTTCGGGCGGCATCGTTGTCAACGTAAGTCCGCGGCAGGAGTTCTATCGTCCGCGGCAGGTGGCTGAGCTGCTCGGCATCAGTTTGAGGACTTACTACACGATGGTCAGTCGGGGAAAGCTGCACCCGGTCAAACTTTCGGAGCGTGTGACGGTCGTCGCACGGAAAGAGATTCTCAGTATGATAGAGGCGGCACTTGGGGAGACGCTCTCGCAGTCGATATTCTCAAAAGACAAACGGAATGATTGTAAGAGGAAGGACAGCAAGGGAAAGACGAATGAGGGTGCTAAGACTCGCAGAGTGTCGAAAGGAGCGGCCAAGAACCGTGCTCCCGTTGGTGTCACCCACGACACACATTATACCATGGTGGAGGTCTGCGCCAAGTTCGACTACAGCTATGGCCGTCTCTATACGCTTAGGATGCGGTATCAGATTCCGTCCATCCACGCTTTCGGCACGACGTGCTATCCGAAGGAAGCTGTCGACAAGGCCATCGCTGAGGAGCGTGAGCGTTTGGGCAGGACGCTCGGCGAGCATTGGTACACCTGCGGAGAGCTCATACGCATCTATGGACTCGGCAAGACGCAGGTCAGGCGGTTCGCCAACACCCACAACGTGCGGACGAAGAAGGCCAACGGCAACCGGCTCTATTACTTGAAGGAGGACTGGGAGGCGGAGCGAAGAAAGGCTGAGGACAAGAGCTCGTCAACCAAGGAGAAGCGCAAGGGCGCGTCATGAACCATAAAAAGCGGAGCGTTGCTATTGGCCAAATCCGAGTCCGATTGTTTCGAAAAAACGGCAAATATACGGGTAAAGCATGGAAAATCAGGCATAAACAAGGCCAAACAATGGCAAACAGTTGTTGCAAGACATAATCGGTCGTAACTTTGTAGAAGATTTAGCTGCACTCGGCAATGTGAAAGCAAGCTTTCATTGCGCTCGTTTGCACTATCTTTGCA
>CALJCU010000508.1 GCA_938023885.1 uncultured Prevotella sp.
AAAATTATGATAAGTGTAGATGATGGGTTTGACATGATATTTGTCTTCCACGACGTGCAACCACGTAAGCACCTCATCCTGAAAGTCTTCCGTACTCTCTTCGACAGGTTTATGCTCAATATCAAGTACCGGCGGCAAATCTCCATCTTCGAGATGGACATTGTTCAAAAAGAAATAAGCCTGAGAACGCGCCGATGACTTCGTACTCCAGAAATGATAGGCACCACGAATGAAACCATACTCGCGTGCCTGATAAAAATTATCATTGAAGTTTGGATCCACTTTCGATGCGCCCTCCGTTGCCTTGACAATAATAAAACGAAGCGGGCAACCATCAATGAGTGCATTGGATCGCAGTTTATCCCAATTGATCTTCCCCTGATACCGGGAAATGTCGATACCATGAATCTCGTAGCCTTCCGGATATTTAACATCACCATAAAAAGCACGCCAACGGAACCCCGTCGGACCCACAAAGAAATACCAGAAAGCCCAGATATAAAGGGCAGTCACAGCCAGGCCGCCAATAATCCATGTCTTGCTGTACCGCTTCCTAATAAATTGAAAAGGAGCCAGTCCGTAGTGATGAGTGCTTCTTCTCCTTCGATAGTGACGAGAGGAAGTGGTACGCTTACGGACTGGTTTCTTATTTGTCATTAATTACTAATCCGTAATTATTTCTTGGCTTCATTCTCAAGTGCGAGTGTGCGTGTCTCACGGTCGCATACCTCAGTAGGGCCCCAGTATTGGATAGGACCAGGATAGACGAAGCAGGTCTTATGCGCCCACTCGTCGCGCTTAGCAGCGAAAGTCTTGAAAGGTGCACCGTCGAGCTCTACGAGAGCCTTACGGATTACAGGCTTCATTTCACCGTTACGACGCTCCATATTCATCATCATAGTGATTGGTACGCCGCCGGCTTTCCACTCGTCGGTAGAGGCGGAGAGGTTCTTTACAATAGCCATGTAACCTGTCTTGCCGTTGGCGATAAGGTGAGCTGCGCTCACGCCGAGTGCATAGCAGTAGTCAGCATCGAAGTTAGAAGGAGCTGCGCAGCGACCCTCATAACCGAAGAAGTGATGCTGTGCAGCGAAATTACCGTTGTACTTACCCTCCTTCTTCCACTCAGCAAGCTTAGCACCAACCATATCAGAGATGAGCTTTTCAGTCTCAATGAGAGAAACCTGCACGTTTCCGTGAGGATCACGGTCGAGAGAGAGCTGACGAGCAACGCCCTCAGGAAGGGTCCCGAAGGTCTCTGCGTTCTCCTTGCTCAGATGAGCGAGGATATACTTTCGCTGAGTGTCCTTATCAAGATCTCTATAGTCAGCACCATGAGCAGCAAGCAGGTCATTAAGCTCCTGAACAAGACGACCGATAGCCGGAATGAACTCGATAAGGCCCTCTGGGATAAGCACCACTCCGAAGTTGTTGCCATCCTCAGCACGCTTAGCCACTGCTGTAGCTATCTGCTCAACGATCTGATTC
>CALJCU010000509.1 GCA_938023885.1 uncultured Prevotella sp.
GAACTGAACATGCATCCCGTCCTGCCGGCTTTCTCCGGACATGTTCCGGCTGAGTTGGCTTCGGTCTTCCCCAACGCAAAGATCACCAAGCTCGCGCCCTGGGACGGCTATCCGCAGCAGTACGCGTGCAGTTTCCTCGATCCTATGGACCCGCTGTTTACAAAGATCCAGAAGCGGTTCATCGACATCGAAGACTCCATCTACGGCACCGATCATGTCTATGGAATAGATCTCTTCAACGAAGTGACACCGCCCAGCTACGAGCCCGAATATCTCGGCCGTGTCGCCAGGCAGGTATATGCGTCTCTCGTCCAGGCCGACCCGCAGGCTACCTGGCTGCAGATGACCTGGCTGTTCTATTACCGGCAGAAAGACTGGACCAACGACCGCATCAAAGCCTATCTCACGGCTTACCCCAAGGACCGCTCGCTCCTGCTCGACTATTACTGTGAGCGGCAAGAGATGTGGAAGTCGACGGATAAGTTCTTTGGCGTACCGTTTATCTGGTGTTATCTCGGCAACTTCGGAGGAAACAGTATGTTGACGGGAGATCTTGAAACGATCAACAGCCGCATTGAGAACACCTTTGCCAAATGTAAGGGAAACCTTGCAGGGATAGGCTCTACGCTTGAGGGATTCGACTGCAACCCCTATATCTATGAATATGTGTTCGAAAAGGCATGGAACTTCCTCACGCATCACGATATCCATAACTGGGTCAACGCGCTCGCCGACCAGCGTGTAGGGAAAGTGGATGCGAACGCATGCCAGGCATGGCAACTGCTCGTCGACAGCATCTATGACAAGAACACGGTAACCCGGCAACGGCAGCCTTTCTTCAATCAGCGTCCCGTCTTCCTGTCGAACAACAAGGCCAAAGAGGTTCCACAAGTCAACAGAGAGGATAAGGTTCTGCTGGCGGTCATTGAGAAACTGCTTCAGGTAGACAGCAACCAGCCGAGCTACGGCTTCGACCTCGCCAACCTCACAAGACAGTTGCTGACAAACCATTTCCTGAGCGTCTTCTACGACTATCAGAAAGCGTACGATAAGAAAGACCTTCCGGCGATGAAGCAGTTGTCGAAGAGGCTGACGACGATCATCGATGACCTTGACAAGGGGGTAGGTACGCAGAGCTGTTTCCTCGCGGGCAAATGGATCAAGGACGCGCGCGCCTGGGGCAAAGACCCGATGGAGAAGCTCTACTATGAGAAGAACGCTCGCAACATCATCACCACCTGGAGTGACAAGGACATGGGGCTTAACGACTATGCCTCACGCTCCTGGGCCGGCATGGTCAGAACGTTCTACGGAAAGCGTTGGAGGATGTTCTTCAGTGCCGTGGAGGCAGCGGTGAAGGCTCATCAGTCCTTCGACAACACTCATTACAACAGCTACAAGGACCGGGTCTGCACTTTCGAGAAATACTGGTGGGAAGGCTGCGAAGGTAACTTCAAAGCTGTTCCGGCGGGCGATAGTAAGACAATCGTCAAAGAGATTTTTGCAAAATATAAACAGGACATTGTTGCGCATTAAACAGATAAAAAGAAAGGTTCTCTGCCATTTGCTTGCTTGTCTCAAGAATTATTGCGAAATTTGCACCACGCGATTTCTTAATAACAATAATGGAAAAGAGAAAAGTAGCCCTCATCACGGGCATAACAGGACAGGACGGCGCTTACCTGTCGGAGTTTCTGTTGGACAAAGGATACGAGGTGCACGGTATCATCCGTCGCTCCTCCGTCGACTTCCGTCCACGCATCGCACACTTGGAAGGAAAGCCTGACTTCCATCTCCACTACGCCGACATGAGCGACTCAATGAGCATCATCGGTGTCATTGCGCTCGTCCGTCCTACGGAGATTTATAACCTTGCAGCACAGAGCCACGTTCAGGTGAGTTTCGACTCTCCGGAATATACGGCCAATGTAGATGCATTGGGCGTGTTGCGTATCCTTGAGGCTGTACGCCAGACAGGACTGACTGATACCTGCCGTATCTATCAGGCATCCACATCGGAACTGTTCGGCAAGGTGGAGGAAGTGCCACAGAACGAGAACACGCCGTTCCATCCCTACTCGCCTTATGCTGTGGCCAAGCAGTATGCCTATTGGATCGTACGCGAGTACCGCGATGCCTACAACATGTTTGCCTGCAACGGTATCCTCTTCAACCACGAGAGTGAGGTGCGTGGTGAGACCTTCGTGACACGAAAGATAACGCTCGCCGCCGCCCGCATCAAACAGGGCAGGCAGGACAAGCTCTACCTCGGCAACCTCTCCAGCCGTCGCGACTGGGGCTACGCCAAGGACTATGTGCAGTGCATGTGGCTCATCCTGCAGAACAGCAAGCCAGACGATTTCGTTATCGCCACAGGTAAGCAGCATACCGTACGCGAGTTCGCTACCCTCGCCTTCCACGATGTAGGCATTGAGCTCGAATGGCAAGGTGAAGGCGCAGATGAGAAAGGCATCGACAAAGCTACGGGCAACGTGCTTGTGGAGGTGTCACCCGACTTCTATCGTCCTACAGATGTCGTGAACCTCTGGGGTGACCCGACAAAGGCCAAGGCTGAACTCGGATGGAATCCGACACAGACTACCTTTGAAGAGCTTGTCAAACTCATGGTCGACTCGGACATGAAGAAAGTCGCAGCCGATGACGCTGCAGCGCGCGTCCGCGTGAACCTGGAAGAGTACCTAGAGAAAGGTATCGTGAAATAACCCCGGAGTTCCCTATTGAAAACTCGGAGTTTCCCTATTGAAAACTCGGAGTTTCTCACTTAGAAACAATTAGTTTCTCACTTGAGAACCGACAGTTTTTCAATTGGAAACTGTCTGTTTCCCCACTTGGAACACTTTTTGCCAAAGTACTTTTGAAAGATGTTTCTTTTTGATAACAAAAAGCATAAGATATGAAGAAACCGACAACGCCGGAGAAACGGCAACAATGGTTCAACTGGAATGGGGTAATTATAGGTATCTTCATTCTTGTGCTCCTAAACTCTCTCCTGTTTCCCTATGT
>CALJCU010000510.1 GCA_938023885.1 uncultured Prevotella sp.
CATGAGAAAAGCCGCCAGGAATGAGACGTTCGCCGCACGCTCCACCATAGGAAAGAAGAGCGGGATGATGACGACGGTAAAGCAGTTGGCGATAATCATATAGACGGTCATCGTAGCGATGCTCCCACCTAGTTTCTCCGTGACTACGGCAGCCGCCGCTGCGGTGGGACAGATTACGATGATGAAGATGCCTTCCCACACAATCTTCGCATCGGGTGAGGTGAGATGCATGATAATGAGCACGATGAGAGCAGAGAGCGTCGTGCGCACAATCTGGAGCGCAAAGTGCCAGGTCCGCGGCCTGAAGTTGTGCATATCGATCTTGCAGAACGTCATGTAGAGCATGAGGAAGATGATCACAGGCAACAAGTCGACAAGCTTTGGACCTGCAAAGTTGCCGATAGGCTTGAGGAAAGGTATCTCGGAGAAGAGCAGATAGAAGATGCTCCCCAAGGCAAGTGCCACGAGCAACGTCCACTGTTTCAGGAATGCAAGTAATTTCATGATTCAGAAATATTTCTATTTTGCAAAGTTAATAAAAAAACGCGGTTTCTCAATAACATTTTCTACCTTTGCATTTAAATAAAGAATAATGGACAAACAGGGATATATTGAAATAAAAGGGGCACGGGTCAATAACCTCAAGAGCATCAGCTTGAAACTGCCTCGGGATAAGTTTATTGTGATGACGGGAGTCTCAGGCTCGGGTAAGTCGAGCCTTGCTTTCGACACGCTCTATGCAGAAGGCCAGCGCCGGTATGTAGAGAGTCTCTCGTCCTATGCACGCCAGTTCCTCGGCCGGATGAAGAAGCCTGAGTGCGACTATATCAAAGGTCTGCCGCCAGCCGTCGCTATCGAACAGAAAGTGGCGGTGCGTAACCCGCGCTCCACATTAGGAACATCTACGGAGATATATGAGTATCTGCGATTGCTCTATGCACGTATTGGTCGTACTTATTCGCCTATCAGTGGTCAGGAGGTAACGAAAGACACACCGCAGGATGTGGTGGACAAGGTGCTTTCCTTTGCCGAGGGTACCAAGGTGATGATTGTCGCTCCTGTGACCCCCATCGAGGGCCGCACACTTCAGCAGCAGCTTGAGACCTGTCTGCGGGAGGGCTACACACGTATTCTTGTAAATAATGAGGTCGTACGCCTCGAGAATCTGTTGGAGAATGATGCGGAGAGAGAGACCGGCGGCACCATCCATCTCATCATTGACCGCTTGAGTGTTTCTAATGAGAGGGATGCGGTCTCGCGTATCACGGATTCTGTTGAAACGGCTATGTACGAAGGTCACGGCGCCTGCCGCATCGTGATGGTGCCTTCCAATGTCAGTTTCGATTTCTCTTCGCGCTTTGAGGCTGACGGCATCACGTTTGAGGAACCCTATGACAACATGTTCTCATTCAACTCTCCAGCCGGCGCTTGTCCCACTTGTGAGGGCTTCGGAAGTGTCATTGGCATTGATGAACGACTCGTCATCCCCAACAGTTCGTTGTCTGTCTACGACGGATGCGTGCAGTGCTGGCATGGTGAGAAGATGAAAGAGTGGCAGGAGGCATTCTGCCACAGGGCCAGGGAGGTCGACTTCCCCATCTTTACGCCTTACTATGATCTCACACGCAAGCAGAAAGACATGTTGTGGCATGGTCTGCCCGGGGATAGGGATACTCAAGGTAATCTGAAGCCAAACGCCATCTGTATCGATGCTTTCTTTCAGATGGTGAAAGAGAACCAATACAAGATTCAGTACCGTGTCATGATGAGTCGTTATCGTGGCAAGACGGTATGTCCTGATTGTCATGGTACACGACTGAGAAAGGAGGCAACCTGGGTGAAAATCGGCGGCCGTGCTATTACAGACCTTGTGGAGATGCCTGTGGACAAACTTAGACAGTGGTTCGATGACCTTACGCTTACGGAACATGAAGAACAGATCGCACACCGTCTGCTTACGGAGATTAAGTCACGTCTCGGATTCCTTGTCGAGGTGGGACTGGGTTACCTCACGTTGGGTCGCCGTGCGAGTACGCTCTCGGGAGGTGAGAGTCAGCGTGCACGCTTGACGACCTCGTTGGGTTCCCCGCTCGTAGGCTCACTCTATATTCTTGATGAGCCGAGCATTGGATTGCACAGCCGCGATACGGACAGGCTTATCCATGTGCTACGCGAACTGCAACAGGAGGGTAACACCGTGGTCGTGGTGGAGCATGATGAGGAGATGATGCGCTCTGCTGACTGGCTTGTGGATATTGGTCCCGATGCAGGGCGCAACGGTGGTGAGATTGTATGCGGCATGACACCTCATCCGTCTTCTGACTCAAAGGTTTCAGCCAGGCAGTTCTGGACCGATGCCGTGAAGGAGTTTCCGCGGAGCTATACCGTGAAGTATCTCTCGGGTGAGGAGCAGATTCCCGTACCTCAGTCACGCCGTCAATGGAACCTCAGTATTCTGCTCAAAGGTTGCCGCATGAACAACCTCAAGGGCGTGAATGCACGGTTCCCGCTCAATGTGCTCACGGCTGTGACAGGTGTCTCGGGTTCGGGCAAGTCGAGCCTTGTCAAGGGTATCCTCTATCCGGCTCTCAAGCGCAGACTCAATGAGGTCGCTGAGCAGCCGGGAGAATATTCGTCTATGGAAGGCGACTGGACGAAAGTGCGGCACGTAGAGTTTGTCGACCAGAACCCCATCGGCAAGAGCACGCGTTCCAACCCGGCTACTTATCTTAAGGCTTATGATGCCATTCGTCAGGTCTTTGCCGACCAGCCTCTCGCCAGGCAGATGGGCTTCACACCACAGTTTTTCTCGTTCAATGCCGATGGCGGACGATGCGAAGAGTGTAAAGGTGCAGGTGTCATCACCGTGGAGATGCAGTTTATGGCCGATCTCACGCTTACGTGTGAGGCATGTCATGGCAAGCGCTTCAAGAAGGAAATTCTTGATGTGCAGTATCATGGCAGGAATATTGACGATGTGCTCAACATGACGGTGGACGAGGCTATTGAGTTCTTCTCGAAGTATGGTGAGAAGGCGGTGGTGAGTCGTTTGCTCCCGTTGCAAAGCGTCGGATTGGGCTATATCCAGCTCGGGCAGAACTCGTCTACGCTCTCG